>CAJONL010000051.1 GCA_905235875.1 uncultured Bacilli bacterium | reverse complement strand
ATATTTACTCCATCAGAATATATTGGTCCAATAATGGAATTATGCCAAAATAAGAGAGGTAATTATTTAACTCTAGAATATATAGATAAAACAAGAGTTAATATTATGTATGAAATACCTCTTTCTGAAATAGTTTATGATTTTTTTAATAAACTTAAAAGTGCAACTCATGGATATGCTTCATTTGATTATGAAGTGATTGGTTATAAATCAAGCAACTTAGTTAAAATGGATATATTACTTAATGGAGAAGTAGTAGATGCTTTAAGTTTAATAGTACATAAAGACTTTGCTTATCAAAGAGGAAAAATAATTACTGAAAACTTAAAGAAATTAATTCCTAGACAATTATTCGAAGTGCCAGTCCAAGCAGCAATAGGAGGTAAAGTAATAGCAAGAGAAACTGTAAAAGCTATGCGTAAAGATGTGCTTGCTAAATGTTATGGTGGAGATGTATCCAGAAAAAGAAAACTACTAGAAAAACAAAAAGAAGGTAAAAAGAAAATGAAACAAATAGGTAGTGTAGAAATACCTAGTGATACATTTCTAGAGGTCTTAAAAGTAGATGATGAGTAGTATAACTGGTTTTAAAGCATTTAATAATATGATGGATAGGTATGGAAATACTTATGAATTAAATAAAGAATATAAAGTATATGGCTCAATAAAATTTCATAAAAATGGATTTCATTTTTGTAAGAATCTTGAAGATGTTTTTAGATATTATGATGGTTTTGATAAAAATACCATTGTTTGTCAAGTATATGGATATGGAGTTTTAGATAAATATGATGATATTTATAATGATTACTATGATATGTATGCATCAAGTAATATAAAACTAATAAAAACACTAACTAGAGATGAAATACTTAATATAGTTTTAAATAAGGGAGTTAATTCAATAATAAGACTTATAAGTGGTTATTATTTAAATAATGAAGAAATAAATATTATTTTAAATAAATATAATAATCAAGAAGTAAGAAATTTTATTGATTATTATCAAAAAGATATATTAAATGCATTTGAAAAAAGAAAGGTAAGAAAATGATAGAGAGCTTATATATTCATATTCCGTTTTGTAATAATATATGCTATTACTGTGATTTTTGTAAAATGTATTATAACAAAAAATATGTAAAAGAGTATTTATATGCATTAAAAAAAGAAATAAATAAATACTATAAAAATGATATACTTAAAACAATATATATAGGGGGAGGTACTCCTTCTTCTTTGAGCATTGATGAGTTAAAATTATTATTTAGTATTGTTGATAAATTAAATATTGCAAGTGACTATGAAATGACTTTTGAGTGTAATATAAATGATATAAATAAAGAACTTTTAATATTTTTAAAAAATAATAAAGTAAATAGACTTTCTATTGGAATAGAATCATTTAATGATAATGTACTTAAAATATTAGGTAGGAATAATAGTGATGTAGTAAGTAGAATAAAACAATGTAAAAAGTATTTTTCTAATATTAATATAGATTTAATATATGGAGTAAATTGCGAAAGTATAAATGATTTAAAAAAAGATTTAAAAAGTTTTTTAGATTTAAATGTTCCTCATATATCGATATATAGTTTAATCTTAGAGGATAATACTATTTTAAAAGTAAATAATTATAAAGAACAAAGTGATGAGATATTACGTGATATGTATGATTTAATCTGTAGTACTTTAAAAAATAATGGTTATAATCATTATGAAATAAGTAGTTTTTCTAAAGAAGGATATAGTTCGAACCATAATTTAACATATTGGAATAATAATAAGTACTATGGCTTTGGGTTGGGATCTTCAGGGTTTATTCGAAATATTAGATATAATAATACTCGAAGTATTACTAATTATATTAATGGAAATTATAGATTAGATGAAGAAATTATAACTAAAAAAATAGATATGGAAAACTTTATGATACTGGGATTAAGAAAAACAGATGGTGTTAGTAATAGTGAGTTTAAAAAAAGATATAATACTAATATAGAAGATGTATTTGATACTAAAAACTTAGTTAAATATAATGATAGGTATTATATAAAAGAAGATGATCTATTTGTATCTAATTATATACTTTGTGACTTTATAGAATAAAAAAGATATATAAATAAAATAAAAAGTTAGTAATCTAACTTTTTTTCATATTTATACCTATAACACTTCCTGTAATACTTACTAATAAAATTATAAAATAATAGATAATCATATAACTTGATATATTTCTAAATAGTAGTACAGATATTAAAAACATAAAAGCTATAGTAATGCCTCCATACTTTAATCCTGTGATGTATGCTTTTTCTTTTTCTTTTTTACCTAACAAAAGTGAATTTATAAATATAATTATTGATATAATAATTACTAATAGTATTCTATAAATGTAATTATTAATTAGATTAAAATTAGTAAGTAAATGTAAAAATAAAGACATAATAATAATTAAAACAAATGTAATAGATAGACTTTTTATAATACTTTTCATATGTTCACCTAATTTAATATATGATTAAGTATAATTATTAATACTTTAAATTTTAATAATTTTATAGTATAATTATACCGTTAGGAGTGATATTATGAGTGGACATTCTAAGTGGTCAACAATTAAAAGAAAGAAAGGATTAATTGATGCTGAGCGTGGTAAAGTATTTCAAAAGCTTGCTAAAGAAATATATGTTGCAGCAAAAGGATCAGATGGAGATCCAAGTACTAATCCTTCACTACGTATGATAGTAGATAAAGCTAAAGCTGAAAATATGCCTAAAGATAAAATACAAGCAGCTATAGATAAAGCAACAAAAAGTGCATCTGGAGAGAACTATGAGTTTATTCGTTACGAAGGATATGCAAGTGGTGGTGTTGCAGTGATGGTAGATTGTTTAACAGATAATCGTAATAGAACGGCATCTTTAGTTAGAAGCACCTTTACTAAAAGAGGTGGTAACCTTGGTACTGATGGATCTGTTTCATATTTATTCTCTAAAAAAGGAATCATATTAATTGATAAAAAATATGACGAAGATATGATTATGGGTATAGCTCTTGATAATGATGCATTAGATTTTTCCGTAAGTGATGATTCATATGAAATAATAACTGATGAAAGTAATTTTACTGATATGAATAATGCTCTTGAAAAAGAAGGAGTAACTGAGATTTTAATGAATGAAGTAAGATTTATACCATCAAATTATATGAAGCTTGATAGTGAAAAGAGTGAAAAAGTACTTGGTCTAATCGAAGCTCTAGAAGATTTGGATGATGTAACAAATGTTTACCATAATTTAGAGTTAGATTAATATGTTTGATAGATTAGAATTATTAATTGGGAAAAAGAGCTTAAATAAGCTTAATAATACACATGTATTAGTTATAGGACTCGGAGGAGTAGGTGGATATGTAGTAGAATCCTTAGTACGTTCTGGAATAGGTACTATTACAATTGTAGATAGTGATACTATTGATATATCTAATATTAATAGACAAATAATTGCAACAAGGGATAATATAGGTAAACTAAAAACAGAGGAGTTTAAAAAGAGAATAAAGTCTATTAGAGATGATATAAAAATAAATATTATTTCAGAGTTTATAGATGAATCAAATATAGATTTATTATTTGATAAAAGGATAGATTTTCTTGTGGATGCTCAGGATACTATTGATACTAAATGTTTAATAATTACTAAATGTTTAGACAAAAATATAGATTTTATTACATCTATGGGTACAGGTAATCGTATGAATCCATTAGATTTTGAAATAGTGGATCTTAAAAAAACTAAAAATGATCCAGTAGCTAGAATACTACGTAAATATATAAAGGATAATAATATTGAAGGTAAGATAAACTGTTTATGTTCTAAAGAACTGCCTATAAGAAGGGGTAAAGTTATTGCATCAAATAGTTTTGTACCACCAACAGCCGGTCTTATTATAACAAGTTATATAGTAAATAAAATATGGGAGGAAAATAAATGAAATTATTAAAATGTGTGAAATGTAATGCTTTAGTAGAAGTATTAGAAGATTGTAATTGTAATGATTGTGGTATTAATTGTTGTAATACTAAAATGAGTGAAGTAAAGGAAAATAGTGTAGATGCATCTTTTGAAAAACATTTACCAGTTTGTGAAATAAAGGGTGATATGGTTTATGTAAAAGTAAATCACGTTATGGATGAAGATCACTTCATAAACTGGATTAAGGTTGTGTCAGATAACACTGAAATTAAAACAATATTTAACCCAGGTGAGGAAGCTACTTTTTCATTTAAATATGTTAAAGGTGCAGAAGTATATTCTTATTGTAATAAACATGGTTTATGGAAAATAGTAGTTGAATAAAAAGTGTAAAGTAGTAAAAAAGTGAAAAAAAGTATAAAATAATAAATTTGGGCAAAAACTACCCAAATTTTTTTATGTAATTTTATTTTTGCTTTGGTGAAAAATAATTATTCATTTTAAAATGTATAATAATTATTAAAAATACCGATTTTACAAAGCTATTTTTTTTCTATATATTTTTTTCTTGGGGAGGTGAGAAATATTAAAACATCAAAATGTATATCTAGCCATAACATAATATATCGTAATTTAACTAGAGAAAATTTTTTGAGTAAAGTTCTTTATTCATTTGAAAAGAAAAGTATCTCTTTTAATCATCTTAGTGATTTTAATCAGCTAGTATACGTAAACATCATCGAAGGCAAGAGTAATCCTAATGGTAAACCAATAGAACAATTTGCTATAAGAGATTCTAGTGGTAAAATGATTTTAAATAATCTTTTAATATTTGAAATCTATATACCAAGTTTACTTAAAATGGTTCAACGAAATAGTGACTTATTCATGCCTGATGAACTCTTAGTCGAAGCTTTTGAAGTACATAATTTTCAAGATGAAGCTGGAAATCCTAATATTGATGAAGAAATTGAGTTTCGCAAAGACTTAAGTATTTCAAATAATAAAAACAAAGAGCAATCAGTAGATGATGTCAAAAAAAGATAGCTACTTTGATAGCTATCATAAAGGTTATAAAACCTTTAATTGGGAAGTAAATAATTATAATAGTTTTTATTTAAAATAATATTAGATACACTAAATTTATTATTTACTTCCTCTTTAATTTTATTTAAATCTTTATAATACATATTTCCGGTAAAAGTGTTATTAATTGGATTATAAAAGCCTTCATCTATTAAGAAACTATGATTGTTAAATATTACTATACCTTGACTATTAGACATTATATCTTTCCCTGTAATAATTCTTGAATCATATTCAATACCAAACATATTAAGTAGAGTAGGCATAATATCAATGTTGGATGCTAGTTTATGAACTTTTTCTCCTTTTAATTTACTATTATATATAATAAGACCGGATTTAAATAAATCATAATCATTATTAATATTTTCTAT
>CAJONL010000050.1 GCA_905235875.1 uncultured Bacilli bacterium | reverse complement strand
TGTCTTACCATTAGGGATAAAACTACAGAACGTCTTTTTGTAGCAGCATCTATATCGACAAATGGGTCATAAGCAGTAGGTGCTTGGAAAAGGCCAGCAATTAAAGATGCTTCAGCAAGGTTAAGTTCATTAGCATGTTTTCCAAAATAAGTACGTGCAGCTTGTTCAACTCCATAAGAGTTACTTCCTAAGAATGGTTGATTTACATAAAACTCAATTATTTCTTGTTTAGTATATTTTCTTTCTATTTTAAATATTGATAAATAAATATCAGTAAATTTTCTCATTATACCTTTAATACCAGATGCTTCAGTAGACGTAAAGCTATTTTTAGATACTTGCATGGTAAGTGTAGAACCACCACCTGCATCAGAATGGCCAGCAAGTTGTCCCATAACAGCCTTAGCAAATCTTGGAGCATCTAGACCATTGTGTTGGAAAAATCTAGAATCTTCTGTTGCAACAACTGCATCTACTAAAACATTTGGAAGTTCATCATATTTTAATTTTTCACGTTTTTCATTACCTAACGAAGTAATTACTTTACCATCTTTATTATATAATACTGTTGTTTCATTACGTTGTAAGTTCTTTGCATTAAATTGTGGTGCTGATATTATAATGATTATGAAGAACACTATAAATGCTATTACTCCGATTATTCCTAAAAGTAAAAGTAATAAAAATGTTCTTTTGGCTCTTTTTCTTTTACGACTTCCTATTGGGTTTCTATCTATTACTCTAACTAATAACATCATAAGTAAATAAATAATAGTAAAAAGAATACTAGGTAAAAATCCAAATACTTTTGTTCCCACAATCAAAAATACTAAAGCAGAAATTAGAATAATAGCAATTATTGTTCCTGTTGTTTTTTTTGGTTCTTGTCTTCTATTCATTTTTTCTACTTTGTTTCTAATGTTTTTGTAGTTCTTATTTCTCTTCTTAATTTTTATTTTTTTAAGTTTCATTTTAAACCTCCGTACTTATTTAATGCTTCAATGTAATCAATCCTTGGAGCAAGTTTATCTTTTATTAAATATCCTTTTTCTCTAAAAAAACTTATTGGTATAGATTTTCTTTCATTATTATCTATATACCATATAAAGTCTTTGCCCATTAATAAAAATGTCTCATTCAAATTAGTAAATCTAACTATTAAGAAACATATTCCACCATGTTTTATTACTCTTCTAATATGTTTTATTTGATGATTATGTATATTAAATAGAGGAAATGATGTACTACTTTTTGTCTCTTTTGCTTCGTAATCAATATACTTACCTTTATATAAACCATTATAATCTGTTGTTGATGGTTTTTCAAAATAAGCATCTACTATTTTATGTTCTACTTGTTTTACTGGTTTTATAGGTGTAGGTTTTTTATAGATTACTGCTATATCATTTTCTAAGTAATATCTATTTGATTCATTTAGTTCATTTTCAAGTGTCATACCCCTGTTTCCATATATCCGTTCTTTTTTGCTCTTTACTATTTTATTAGGATATTTTATCAAACTACATCACCATACTAAGATTATACTATAAATAATAAAAAAATGCTATAAGTTTTAATTATTTGAATAAAAAAATCTTCTAGTTTTGTCGAAATAATTTTTTTATGTTTAATATCTGATATACTTACTTTAGGTGAATGTAATGAATAGAGAAAATATGATGATTATATTAATTGATATGATAAATGAATCAAAAATGAATAGTATTAAGGCCAATTATAAGTTTATAAATAACAATTGACAAATAATAACTTTTTTTTTAAAATATATGTAGTAAAGGTTGGTGCTAGTTATGAATCAGAGTAATTTAAATCTCACTCAAGACGATATCTTAGAAAAAGAATTTAAAATTGATACAAGAGGATATAGACTAAAGGAAGTAGATCAATTTTTAGACTTAATTATTTCAGATTATGGTACTTTCATTGAAGTTATCAAAAAACAAGAACAAGAAAAAGATAGATTAAGTGAGGAAATAATTCGTTTAAAGCAACAACTTAGGGATGCTACTATGGACGTAGAACTTGCAAAAGCATCTACTACTAGTAATACAGGAAGTGTTAATAATATAGATATATTAAAAAGACTTTCTAAATTAGAAAAAGCAATATATGGTGATAAAGAGTAACATTTAGGCAAACGCTGCAAACTTTGTTTTGTAGAGGAAAGTCCATGCTCACAAAAGCTGCGATGCTTTTAGTGTTTGTGCTAGGGGAAAAAATAACCCTAGGAAGAGAAATCTTACGGCGACGAGGTAACCTAAGTATTTATATGGTTATATTAGTCATAAAGTGCCAAAGTGACGATGCCTTTTAGAAATAAAAGGAGTGGAACGGGTAAACCCCACAAGTGAGAAACCCAAATTATGGTAGGGGAACCTTGATAGGGAAAT
>CAJONL010000049.1 GCA_905235875.1 uncultured Bacilli bacterium | reverse complement strand
TTTTCTATATATTTATTAATATAATCAAAATACTCTTTAAATCCTTTTTTATCTTTGAGTAAGTTATATATATCATCTAGTATGTTATTCTTTACTAAGTATTTAATACTTTCCTCATAATTTATATCATAGATTAGTGATAAAGTACCTATTATTTTATTTGCATCATAGTGAACTGATTTCTTTTCTTTTTTCATTTGTAATTCTTTATAGAATCTTTCTTTTACTGTTTCTGATACATCTTTAGATTTTGCACTTTTATTAAATGAGGATATCATATCCTTAGAAGTAGATCTTAATATATCTAGTTTATCTGCATCTCTAATTATTTTACAAAATAGAATTTCTTTTTTAGTTAAGTTTTCCTCAATTGAATACTTATTATGATTTTTAACTGCTTTTACTATTATGTCATAATACTTTTTATCTATTTGCATTTTTTCCAAGATGTTTTCTTTTATTAAAATCTCACTTCCATAATCACCATGATCAAAGTTTTTATGAAGTCCAAAGCTATTAAATCTTTTATCTTCTTCGAAGCGTCCTATATCATGTAGTAGACCTATATTCATAGCAAGTTTTACGTCTTTATCTGATAATCCTAGGCTATCACTTAAAAGCTCAGAAAAAGCCATGACTCGGTATGAATGTTTGTACTTACGATTTATATCAGGATCACTCATATCATAATTTTTTACGTAACTATCAAATACTTCGTTCATTTTTTCTCCTTTCAAATAAAAAAAGATGGTTACAAAGGGCGAAAACCGCGGTACCACCTTAATTATTTACTCATTTATATTTAACGCTATAAACCGTATTATTCTACTTTAATTCAAATAATAAACTCCAAAGCTACCCGTAAACCCTTCATTATCTATTTCCACCAACTATAGACTCTCTATAAAATTCAAGTTTACTCCTCTTCTTCATAGTTTTTAATTTATTGGAACTTCGTTAATTTGCCCAGCTATTACAAGAATTATCATTAATATAATGAATAGAAAAAATAAAAATACCATTAATCCCCAACCATTATTATTTAATTTCATTTCACCATCTCACTCAAATCTTTTGTACATGTAATTGCTGCTCTTGCTCCATCTGATGTAGCTGTAACAATTTGAAAGGCATCTTTTTTTACAACATCTCCTGCTGCATAAATTCCTTTTTTCTTTGTTCTTAAAAACTCATCTACAATAATATAACCTTTTTCATCTAAAATTTCAAGTGGTTTTAAGAAATTTGTTGATGGTTCATATCCTATAAAAATAAAACATGCTTTAGTCTTTAAATTTTCTATGTTGTCATTTACTTTTATATCAATAGAATCAAGAACTCCATCAGATTCATTAAATTTATCTACACTTGAATTATAAATAATTTTTATATTATCTACTTTTTTAACTTCACTAATAGTTACTTTATCTCCTCGTAAATCAGGTGTTTTACATAAAATTGTAACACTTTTACATATTTTAGATAAATAAATTGCCTCTTCAAGGGCACTATTTCCTGCTCCTACGATTGAAACATCTTCACCTTTGTATAAAGCACCATCACAAAGTGAACAAAAACTTATTCCTTTTCCTTCAAGGCTTCTAGAATTTTCACTTTCTAATTTTTTTGGACTTCTTCCTATCGCTAGAATTATACTTTTTGTTTTTAACTCTTTACCATTTTTTAACTTTATAGTTTTTTCTTCTCCATCTTTAATATCTTCAACCTCAGAAAAGATAGTTTCTATTTTTAAGTTTTCAATTTGTTCATAAAACTTTTCAGCAAGATCTGGTCCTGTAATACTTTTAAAACCTGGATAGTTTTCTACAATTGATGTTTTATTTACTTGTCCTCCTGGTATTTCTTTTTCAATTACTAAAACATCTAGTTCCGCTCTTTTTAAATATATTGCAGCTGTAATACCAGCTGGACCTGCTCCTACTACAATTGCGTCATACGTTTTATTCATTTTAAAGTCCTCCTTATTATTTTTTTAATTATTATTTTTATTTTTTTTATTATTTTATTTATAACTTTTCTAGTTTTGTTTCCATCCATATTATACATTATTATTAATATTCCTAAAAATAATAAAAATATAGATACAAGTTTAGCCACTTTTATACTTCCTAACATAAGCGAATCAGTTCTGTAAGACTCTATTATAAATCTTATTACTGAGTACCAAATTAAATAAGTAGCCGCAACCATTCCAGTTTTTACTTTTTTAGATTTACCTAGAATTATTAATAGAATAAATCCTGTAAAATCAAATATAGATTCATAGAAAAAAGTTGGTTCATAGAATTTACCATTTATTTTCATTCCATCTATTATAAAACCTGGTATATTTATACTTTCTAAATAACTTTTGGTAGTAACAGGTCCATGTGCTTCACTATTAAAAAAGTTACCCCATCTTCCTATTGCTTGACCTAGAATTAATGATGGTGAGACTATATCTAACATTTTAAATACATTTTTATGATGCTTTTTTGAGTAATAAAT
>CAJONL010000048.1 GCA_905235875.1 uncultured Bacilli bacterium | reverse complement strand
GTACCATTAATAGTTACAGTAATTGGAAAATATAAATCAGAATCTGCCATTGTACCTTCTAGTGTATTTTTAAGTTTTATTTCTCTATAAACTGCTGCACTTGTAAATGTTAATGTTGTATTATCTTTTTTAGATGCATCATTACCTACACCTTGATACCAATTAATTGTTACTACTTTAGCACTAAAGTCTGTAGCACTTTTATTTCTTACAGAGATTTTAACAGTGTACTTATTATTACTATCTACAGGAAATGATGTAGCATCTCCACTTGCAGTTTCAGTTATTGTATAAGTATAATCACCATTAGCACTAAATGATGCTCCGCTAAGTGATAATGTTCCAGTAGCTGTACAAGAACCACCACTTTGTGATACTCCACTGAATGCTACTGTTGCTGAAGTTGGCATGCCACTAACACCTGAATATGTTGCAGCTGGAGTAACAGTATAAGTAAAAGTATTTGTTACTTTTTGTTTACAGTTTGTAATAGTTCTTGATAATGTTGCTTGATAATTTGTTGTTGATGTTGTTATACTACCACTTACTGCGTATACGTTTGCAATTCCACCGAATAATGCTATTGATAATATCATAGTAAGTATTACTTTTATTTTTTTCATTTAAATCAATCCTTTCATGTATTATATTCTAAATTGATATTATCATTTCCCACTATATTAGTCAATAAAACGACAAAAGTCTTTGTAAAATATATGTAAAATTAAAAGACTGTGTTGCAGTCTTTTGTAATTATAATTTTTATTTTTAAACTATTAATTCAATTCTATTTTTTTGCTGTTGTTTTAGTAATAACATTTAATGACCTGTAAGGGTTTGACTAGAATAATTAACTATATAAGCCTTTACTATAAAATTATACTTTGTTATTTTTACACTCATATCTTTTGTCGTTGTAAATTTATTATAACTTAAAAGCTGAAATTTTAGGTTTTATATTATAAGTGCATTTTGCATGAAACAAAACTATCTTTTTGAACTATAAGTATCAGTTACATTTTTTTATATCTTCTTTATTATCTTTGATTTTTCTTGAAGTAAAACTAATAATTTTAGGAGTATTTGGTTTAATATTTGTTTCAGCATAACTATTAGTTGAATAAAAAAAGAATGATAATCCAACTAGTAAAAGAAGGTTAAAAAGTATTGTTATTCTATTACTAGTCATACTATCATTTTCTAACATTAAACTTTTTTAAAAAATCTGGATGGGATTTTTTTATGAAACTATATACAGCAATTGACACTAATAAAGCACTTAAAACTATAGCAGTTATTTTCATTGGACTTGCTGTATTTGGTGACTGTATTTTTGTAACTGTATTTTCGTTTCCAATCTCATTAGGATTAGTTTGTGCATTTTCAGCTTCTGTTGTAGATTCAGAATTCCCCTGCTCCATTTCACTTGAAGACTCATCATATTCACTATTATTTGTACCGCCAAAATTCATGTATGAATCAGAATCTGCTGGATTTCCAACTACTGTTTTATTAACCATTAATGTATCAGCGCATGTTACAGATGCATTAATACCAACATTCACTATTTCATTCTTACCTTCATCAGTGGAAGTTACTGTACTATAATTTGGAATAAATGCATATAATAGCTTTCCATCATTTGAAGGTAAATAAAAAATATGCTTATCAGTTTTTCCTGAAGTTATATATGTTTCATAAGTTTCACCACTTACCTCATAGGTTCCTGTTTCATTGTTAAGTTTATACTCAGTCATTGCATTTTCATTCCATGTTGTATCTGTAATACAAGTTTCATTTAAAAATGAATTTTCTGCATAGGCTTTTACATTTTGAATAAACGCAAATGGTAACACAAGAGAAAAAGAAACAACAAATATAAGTAACATTTTTTTCATATTTTTGCCTCCTTATTATTTATTTAATCCATTTTTTTTATTTAAAATAACATAAACTGAAACTACAACTAAAACTGCTCCAAGTGACACTGCTAGAAGTGATGCAGGTGATGCTGTATTTGGTGATTGAATTTTTTCAACTGTATTAGTAGTATCATCAGTACCAGTTATTTCAGTTCCTTGATTTTCATTATTATTTCCTTCGACACTACTTTCATTCATAGTTTTACTTACCTTAAGAACATGATCGCATGTAAAAGTAACTGTAATACCAGCATCTTCAATTATTTTTTTAATTTCTTCAACTTTTATATTACTTTCATAATTATCAACATATGCAGTTAAAGTTTTACCATCTTCAGACACTTCATAAAAAACAAATTTAGGTTCAACATTTGATTGTGCACGATATTGTTCTGCTGTAAGCCCAGATGTCACAAATTTTCCACTTGCCTCATCTATATTATAATCAGTTTTTGCCTTTGAGCTCCAATCATCGTTTGTAATACATTCTTCATTACCAAATTCATTATCACTTGTATTAGTTTCATCTTCTGCAAAAACAGAATTCATTAATAGAAAACTAAATGAAATAGTAAGCATTAATATTATAATTAATTTATTGTTTCTTCTCATAACTAATCCTCCGTATTTTATCTTCATACTAAGAATAGCATTATTTTAAATTCAAGTCAATGAAATAAAAGGCTTTACTGTATATATTTACATCATTAATTAGTTATTTTATTAAATAAAAAAAGAGCCTTAAGCTCTTGATACATATTTAGAATCTTCTGTAGAAACAATAATAGT
>CAJONL010000047.1 GCA_905235875.1 uncultured Bacilli bacterium | reverse complement strand
TAATTGAAAAAGGTGCGCCGATGGTGCACCAATTAACATGGAGTCACTATCAAGAAATATTATCATTAAAAAATATAAATGAAATAAAATATTATATTGGTGTATGCAAAAGAAATAATTTAACAAAAAGAGAGCTTCAAGCTAAGATAAAAAGTAATGAATACAATAGATTAAGTTCTGAAGTAAAAGACAAATTTATTAAGAATGAAAAATTAAATATAACTGATTTAGTACCTAATCCTATTGTTATAAAAAATAGTAATTTAGATAAAGAATATAGTGAATATTCATTAAAAGAATTAGTATTAAGTAATATAGATTCTTTTTTGAAATCACTAGGAGCGGGTTTTTCTTATATAGGAAATGAATATAGAATAAAAGTAGGATCTACTTATAATTATATAGATATACTTTTATTTAATATTACTTTTAATTGTTATGTGGTAATAGAACTTAAAACAACTAAGTTAAAAAAAGAACATATAGGTCAAATTACTCTATATATGAATTATATAGATAAAAATATAAGAAGAATTGATCAAGATAAAACTATAGGTATAATTATAGTAAAGAAAAATAATAAGTATGTAATTGAATATACAAGTGATAATAGAATTATATCTCGTGAGTATTTAATTAATTAAATTAATTATAAAAAAAGTAAAGAAGTTATTTATCTTTACTTTTATATAATCTTAGTTTTAAGTATTCTTTCTTTATTAGAAAAATTCTTTTTAGCTATTTCATCTAAAATATCTTTTCCATATTTTTCTACAAGTTCTTTACCAACTTCGTCAACTTGTGGTCCACTTCCTTTAGGAATAGGAGTATGATACTTATCACATATTTTATCAAATTCTTTTATAAAAATATAACGACTTATAATAGAAGCTGCTGCTACAGCTAGGTTTTTAGATTCTGCTTTAGTAATAAAAGTAATTCCTTTTAAGGAATTAGGTATATCCTCTAAGTACTTATAGTATCTATTTTCCTTACAAAATTCATCAATAATAATATAATCTATTTTTTCATTTATTTCTTCTTTTAAAGATGTAAGTACTTTATTATGTAGTATTGCTTTAATTTTATTCATATTAGTTTCTTTTGAATAGTTTTTATTATATTCACTATTATTTAAAATAATGCTTTTATATTTAATTTTCTTAGTAATTTCAGGAGCAATTTTAAGTATTTTTTCATCAGTTATTTTTTTAGAATCATCACAGCCCATCTTTTTTAAAAATTCAATGTCTTCTTTTTTTACATATGATGCAGTAACTACAATAGGACCAAAAAAGTCTCCAGTACCAACTTCATCAGAACCAATACTATTAGTATTTAGGTAATCTTTTGTATCTATTTCTTCACTGTCATTATCAATTTGTGCTTTCCACATATTAGCATCTACAAAAGCACTTGTTCCTTGGAACATAGCTTTTCCTGAATTATATAAAGTAATAATTGTATCTTCTTCTTCTGCTTGAAAAATAGCATAAGGAGGAGTCTTATCTCTTTTCTTATCTTTATAATAGTCAATCATTTTATTTTTAGTTTCTTCATCAACTTTAATTACAATATTCATATGTATCACCATAAAAATTATATCAAATTAATAATATAAAGTCTATGTTATAAATATAAGTTATTTTTAATACAATTAAATGGTGATATATTTTGAAAAAAGTTATAATAGTATTTATTTTTATATTAGTTTTATTTCCTATCTCAATAAACGCAAAAGATTTTGATAATTATATTGTAATGGATATAGATAGTAAAAGAATTTTTACTTCGTTAGATGAAAATAAAAAAGTACTTCCAGCCTCTACTACTAAAATAATGACTTTGATTCTTGCTATAGAAAACTCTAATTTAGAAAGAATAGTAACGGTAGGTAATGAAATACTTACTATTGATGGCTCTAATATATATATTAAGCCAAATGAGCAAATACTTATGCAAGATTTATTATATGGAATGATACTTCGAAGTGGTAATGATGCAGCAATGACTGTTGCAAAAAATGTTGGAGGTGACGTAAATCACTTTGTAAGACTAATGAATGAAAAAAAAGATGAACTTGGAATGTATAATACTATTTTTAATAATCCGACAGGTCTTGATGATAATGAAAAAAACTATAGCACTATGCAAGATTTAGCTACTTTATATGCATATGGATATAAAAATAAAACATTTAGAAAAATAGTAGGTTGTAAAAAATATAAAACGACTTCATCTTCTAAAAGTTACTTATTTAATAATAGAATGAAGCTTTTAGAAATGTATGATAAAGCTACAGGTGGTAAAACAGGATATACAAAAAAAGCAGGACGTCTTTTAGTTTCAAGTGCTAAAGATAAAGATTTAAACTTAGTAATTGCTTCAAAGGGAATTGACTATGGATATGAAGAACATATTATGTTTTATGAAGATATATTTAAGAATTATAAAAACTATAAGGTGCTTGATAAAGATAAATTTAAATTAAAGAACTATTACATAAAAAATTCATTTACTTATCCTTTAAGTGAAAAAGAAAAAGATAAAATTACTAAGAAGGTAGTAATAAGTAAAAATAAAGAAAGGGGAAAAGTGAAACTATTTTTAGATAATAAATTAATACATGAGGAAAAAATATATAAGAAAAAAAGTAAAAAGTCTTTCTTTTCTAAACTTAAAAACATTTTTAAAACTTGATAAATAGCTATTTTTCATATATAATTTTTGTAGGTGATACCTATGGAAAGAATACAAAAATTAATAGCTCAGTCAGGTTTTTGTTCAAGAAGGAAAGCAGAAAGTTTAATAGATGAAAGAAGAGTAAAAGTAGATGGAAAAATAGTTTTAGAAAAGGGCTTAAAAGTAAGTGAAAAAAGTAAAATATATATAGATGATAAATTAATTACAAAAGAAGAAAAAGTATACTTTTTACTTAATAAACCAAGAG
>CAJONL010000046.1 GCA_905235875.1 uncultured Bacilli bacterium | reverse complement strand
GGAGCATATGGAATATACAAATAAGAATTTTGATGAATACTTTAAAAAGTTATCAAAACTTGATGACAAATTTGTGCTATATATTTTAGCAAGTTTAGCCAGTGAAGAAATAAAGAATAATCAGGTTATAGAAAATCGAAGAATAAAAGAGCTTGATTTTAGTATAGCTAATTTATTTTTTGATAGTTTAAGAATTAGTCACCAACGTATTCATGATATCCATAAATTTGTCATGAAGGATGAAGATGCTTGTGATAAAGTAGGTAAATATAGAAAAAGACCAGTAAGAATTAGTAGTATAGAAGATGATTGTGAAAGAATATATGCTTATACAGCAGAACCTGAGGATGTAAAAATGTTTATGGATAAATTTATTGAAATTTATAAATCGAAGAGTTCTTCTGTCTTAAATAATAATCCATTTTTAAAAAGTAGTTTAATGCACTTATTATTTGTAAAGATACATCCTTATATAGATGGAAATGGAAGAACAGCAAGAACTATTCACAATATAAAATTTACAGAATCAGTTAATAAGATATATGATATGAATTTAAAAATAAGTCCTATCAATTTATCAGAAAGTATCAATATAAATAAAATTAGTTATGCTAAAGCCCTAAATAATACTTATTTTGATTTAGAACATGATAATACTGAGGCAATTAATTTCTGGTTTGATATAATGTTAAGTTTTTATGATGAACAACTATTTAGAAATCAGTTTATAATTGATAATATTGATGATCATGTAAAAACAATATTAACTTTAAAGAAAAAATTAGATCCTATTTTTATAGATGAAATTGAAAGATTAGATGATAGAGTAAAGAAAGTAATCGAAGTAAAAGAAAATATGACTGCTGAAACAAGAGAAAAAGTAGAGAATATGAAAATAAGAAAAAAAACATCCAGATAAAGGATGTTTTTCCATTACTTCATATTCTTTTTTGTTTTAATAATAATAATTATAATTGAAACTAATACTAAATTAAGAACAGCAATAAGATATAAATCCATATTATTGGCATTAGCTCCAGTCATTGGGATGATAGTATTTATATCATCTTTATTTATGCTGAAACGCTTTTTTTTATTAAATAGATTGAAATTATTTTTAGCTTTTACAATATTATATGAATTAACTGAATCATTTGTATTATTTATAGAGTCTAATGTATAAATAGTTTTTAAAGTACCTGTATCTATTACTTTAGCTTTATATTCAATTCTCTTTTTTGTATCTAGACTCTTGTAAAAAACAGTAAATTTATTATTATTAATTTTAATATTACCATCAGTTTTAATCGAAGACTTATTCAGTTTTAATCCCTTTGGTATAAAAACATCAAGTGTAACTTCTTTAGCTTTTTTAGACAAGATATCTACATAAAAAATAATATTATTATTTATTTTAGCTTTGTTAATGGAACTAGTACTAGTAATATAAAGCTTAGGACTTTTAATATTTATAAAGAAATAATCTTCAATTGGATATATAATTTCGTCTCCAACTAAACTTGAAATAATCCTTACTTTACCTATTTTAGTCTTAACTCTAGCAGTTACTCTTATTTTAACTTCTTCGTTTGATAATTCTTTTACTAAGCAAGTTAAACTATTACTATTAGTTTTTACAACACCATTATTACTTGAAGCATTTATTAATTCAAGTTCCGTAGGAAGAGTTTGTTTAATTAAAGCATTGTGAATGGTAGCACCTTTAGTTTTTTGTGATGCTTTAATTTCATAAGTTATTATATCATCGTAGTAATAAGTATTATTATTTATTTTGTTTTCAATTCTTCCCTTGGGAATGAAAATCTTATTATTAGCTAAAAAAGTATCCTCTAAGTTGCCTATTTTAACAATGACATCATTATTTATTTCACTCTCTGTAATATTCTCTTTTATTTTAGCCTTATAACTAATTGTTGTATTAGTTTTTATTTCATTTATTTTAGCCCTGAAATGAGTACTAGAAACTTCTATTATCTGAATATTATTATTTTTATTTAAACTATCCTCATCTAAAACTAAATTTTTATTTAAAGTATCTGTAACTATAACATCTCTTGCCACAGCTTCATCTACAGTTTGATTAAGTTTTATATTATATGTAATAATCTCTCCGTTTTTGTAATCCTTTTTATCACTAGTTTTATTTACTTCTATATTAGGAATTTTCTCATATATAACATGAATTGTATGGGTTTCTTTTACATTAATAAAGTCATATTCTCTTAAATTGTTAACTGACGTATTATCTACTAGAACTTTATATAGTTTATAGCCTTCGTTAGGATGGTAACTAATTGTAGTATTATCACCAAATGATACTTCTTTTTCACTATCAATATATCCACCTTCTACAGAGGTTTTTATTTTATACTTGTTAATAGAAAAAACTACACTTATTTCATGATCACTTGAGATATTTTCAAAAGTATAAAAATTTGGGTATTTATCTATATTAACATCTCTACCATCAATAGTAATACTATCTAAGTGATATCCTTCTTTTGGAACATATGATATGGATTTATTATCATTTATATTTACTTCAACAGAAGAATCTATATTACCATTTTGCACTGAAGTTCTTATTTTATACTTTTTTACTTTGTAATGTGCAGTAAAAACTAAATCATCTTTTACTGTTATTTGTTTTAATTCTTCATTTGAAATAGGGTTTCCACTTAAAATGGTTTTATCGTTAATGATTACATCTTTATCACAAGTCCAATTTATAAATAGTCCCTTTTCATTATCGATATTAATTCCTTTAGGATAATCATTTTCATAAACATCCTCACTGCTATAATCTGTTATATTATTATTTATTTCATATTTGTAATTTACTTTAAAGCTCTTAAGTAAAAAATCAAAAGAAATATCATCAGAACCTCTATTAGTTGCATAAGTTATATATAAATTACCTCCATTCTGAATATCATATGAAGTTAAGTAAATGCTATTATTAAAAGTGTCTCCATTATCTAACGTATAAAAAGTATCATTTCCATACATATAATTGTTATTAGTTTTTGGTATTAAGAATTTGTTTGTAGGCTCTAAATAACTTACTTTAACGCCTTCATTTGTACCAGCAATATTGTTTAAATTATTGACGCCTAAATATAAACCTGGTATGACAGCACCTGTAGTAGTATTGCTTTTAAAAATATTGACAATCAATTCAAATCCATGATATCTACTTGAAGTATTACTATTGTTAAAAGATGGGTCATCTACTGAAAAGCTTATATTATTAGGATTAATGAAAAGCATCCCAGGTGCTTCGTCAAATACTCTTAAAACGGATACTTTAACATCATAGCTTTGATTTCTAATTTTAAAAAGTTCACGATAAAAATTTGTATACCATAAGTCATAATAGTTACCATTAGTAGAGGATATACCATATGCACCATTTGGATACTTTTTATTATTGATGTCATAAAATACTGCTTCGCTATTTACTACATCGATTTCAGGTTTTGCTATAGAAAAGTTAATTGGTTTAAGTTTATTTGTTAATTTCTCATCAATTGTAGAAATACTATTTAAACTTGAACCATTGTTAAATATTATTGGCCGTTCAAAAGAATTATCTAGCATTTTAGCATTAACTGGATGAGCATATAAAAATAGAAGTATACTGAAAAAAAGTAATAGTTTTATTTTTGTCATTATTTTTCCTCCTTCGTAGTAAGATCACTAGGTTCTTTGTTATTGTTTGATAAAAAAGTAACTTTTTCAGCAATTACTTGTAGCGTATATTTTTTTAGACCGTCTTTTTCAAACACTCTTGACTCTAAGCGACCTTTTACACCTACTATGTCACCTTTTTTGCAATATTCTTTAGTATTGGTAGCAATTATTTGAAATAATGTACAATCAATAAAATCTGTTTCATACTCACCTTTTGAGTTCTTATAACTACGTGGCACTGCTAATGTAATATGAGAATATGTTGTGCCATTATCGGTTTTAGAAATTTCAGGATTTCTTGTTAATCTACCAACTAAGATTAATTGATTAAGCATATTTTCACCTCCTTCAATTGCATCATAAAAGAGATGAAAAGTTATTTCAAATAGGCATTTTTAAAGTTTATTTCCAAAAAAAAGAATAAAAGTGAATTTTTGCTATAGAGTAATTATTATATTTGAATAAAAAAATATACATTAAATTTGTTTAGATTTAAAAATTGGTGTTTTTTTTAAATTTACGTAAAATTTACACAAAAATTGTAATAATAAAATTATGAAATGAAAATAATACAATAAATAGAGTAAAACATAAAATAAAAACGCTTGACAAGGCCATACAATTTATAATATAATAAGATTTGTCAAGAAATTGATTGTTTATGCGGATGTAGTTTAATGGTAGAACCTCAGCCTTCCAAGCTGACTACGGGAGTTCGATTCTCCTCATCCGCTCCATTTTAAAAGTGCAGAGCTTAGTTAATTCTAAGTTTCTTTTTTTATGTGGACTTAATCAAGT
>CAJONL010000045.1 GCA_905235875.1 uncultured Bacilli bacterium | reverse complement strand
TGGAGTGGTACTCAAGAGGCTGAAGAGGCGCCCCTGCTAAGGGTGTAGGTCGGGTAACTGGCGCGAGGGTTCAAATCCCTCCCACTCCGCCATAACGAAAATTATCCCATGTGCATCATGGGTTTTATTATGTCTTAGTAATTTTACACACACTTTAAAACACATTTATACATTCTATTTACATGAAAAGAAAGCCTTGATATAATTTGTTTGTAAAACGGGAGTGTGTAATATGAACAATAATTTTAATGAAAAATATAGTTATCCTAAAAATAGTAATGGAAGTATTATTTGGGGAGTAATATGGCCATTGCTGATATACCTTGGTATTACATTTCTTGCATCAATATTAGTTACAATAATACTTTTGGTTATGCATCCTGACTCAATAAATCAACTTAATACTTTTTTAAATAAGTATGCATTAGTTATGCTTATATCAGCACAAATAATACAAATACCTGTTTTTTTACTTGTGTATTTTAATCAAAAAAAATATTTTCCAAAAATAACTAATAAACCTAATTTTAAAGTATCTATTTTTTCAATACTAGGTATAGTTAGCGTAGGTATTATAAGTGGTTTTTTTATCGCATTTTTAGAGAAAATAATAACTCCTGTTGATGGAGGAATAAGTATTGTTAATGAATACATAAATTCAGGAAGTTTATTTCTAACAATACAAGCTGCAGTTATATTTGCTCCTATTATTGAAGAATTATTGTTTAGAGGTTTAATTTTTAATAGAATTAATAGTAAGTGGAATATATGGGTTGCAATTTTAATATCAGCCTTAATATTTGGCTTTATACACTTTAATTTATTACAAGGATTAAATGCATTTATTATAGGATTAGCTTTAGCATATGTTTATGCTAAAACTCGTAGTTTATGGATTTGTATATTTGCTCATTCATTTAATAATTTATTATCAATAATATGTCAAAAGCTAAATTTTGCTATTAATGGTAATTATACTCTTGATAGTAATATATCTATTGCTATTCAATTAACAATAGTTGTAATAACAATTATTTTACTATCGTCAAACTATTTTAGTAAAGAAAGTAATTAAAAATAAATATTATTTACTTATTTTATATAAAAACCTCGTTAATAAAACGAGGCTTTTTAGTTTAAACATTTTTTCTTTTGATTCTTTTTATAATAATTATAGTACCAATTATAATTGAAAGATAACTTAAACAAGCAATTATTATATATTTGTGATATCCAATAAATCCAAGAGGAGTAATATGTACATCTTGAGGCATTTTCATTTCTATTGTTTTAATTAAGTTGTTATCATAATATACATATAAGTTACCAATTTTGTCACCTTTTTTATATTTAGGAGTAATAGTTTTAACTCCTTCGTATCTTAAAACAACTTTATTTTCATCAAATGATTTATCTGTAAAGTATTTTATTTCTTTGTTAATTATTAAATTAATTTTCTTCTCTTTAACATATTTAGTTTTAAGGCTATCTACGATAAAACCTTTTTTAGCAAGTGTTTTATATCCATAAGTACTAAAGTAATAACTATATATAGTTTTAGCATCTTCTACATGTTCAGGATAATATATATTATCTTTAGCATTAGTAGTAACTAAAATATAAGTTGTACCATCCTTTTCAGCATAGCTTAATAGAGCATGTCCAGGGATATCTTCAGTACCAGTTTTTCCACCTTTTAAGTAATCCATATATAAACTTTTAGCTATTTTATTCTTAGTTTTTTTATTAACATAAGGTGCAAGTGAATGAAAAAGTTCAATGTTATCTGAAGTTCTATAACTGAAAGTAGACATTATCTCTTTCATAATAGGATTATTTAATGCATATCTTGTAAGTTTTAACATATCATTCATAGTAGAGTAGTTTTGTGGATCATCAAGTCCAACTGGATTTCCAAAATGTGAAGACTTCATTCCTATTTTTTCTTTTAATTTATTCATATCGTTTACAAATGATTCTTCATTACCTGCAGTATCTATTGCTAAAGCATAACCTGCATCTGCAGCACTTTCTAATATAAATGCATAAAGTAAATCCTTATAAGTATACTCTTTATCCTTATCAAGACTTGAAATCATTAAATTTTTCTTTTTTAAAAAATTATAATCAACGTTATCGCTCATTTTAATTTTTTTATTTAAATCAGGATTTTTATCCAAAACAGTAAGCGCACTCATAACTTTAGTAAGTGAAGCTATCTGAACTTTTTCATCAGGATTTTTCTGATACATTATAGTTTTTTCCTCTATGTTATATAAAATAGCATTCTTTGAGTGAATCTTAAATTCCGAAGCATTTATATTAGGAATTATAAATATATTTATTAGTATTAATAAAAACAAAAGTTTTTTCATATACTAGCCCCTTTCCTATAGATTATAGTATAACAAATTTTTACAAATTACGCTATAAAACTTTTAACTTTATAAAATTTATAGTATACTTTTTATAGTAGGGTGTGGGGATATGAATGAATATTACTTAGATAGTTTAAAGAATAAATATAACTATGATGATAAAACAATTAGAGCTTTAGAAAAAATTATTCCTTGTTTAATAGAATATTATGGAAAAGAATATGAAAGGATTATTCTAGAGGCTATACTATCTTGTAAAATAATTCCTTGTTCGATGAAACAAAC
>CAJONL010000044.1 GCA_905235875.1 uncultured Bacilli bacterium | reverse complement strand
TGTTAATGATATTGTATTACTAGATGTAACACCATTATCACTAGGTATTGAAACATTAGGTGGTGTAATGACTGTACTAATTCCAAGAAATACAACCATTCCAACAAGCAAGAGTCAAGTATTCTCAACTGCAGCAGATAACCAACCAGCCGTAGATATCCATGTACTACAAGGTGAAAGAAGTATGGCTGCTGATAATAAGACACTTGGAAGATTCCAATTAGGAAATATTCCACCTGCACCACGTGGAGTACCTCAAATTGAAGTTAAATTTGATATAGATGCTAATGGTATTGTACATGTTACTGCAAAAGATTTAGGTACTAATAAAGAACAATCTATAACAATTACATCGAATACAAATCTTTCTGAAGAAGAAATCGATAAAATGATGAAAGAAGCTGAAGCTAACCGTGAAGCAGATGAAAAGAAAAAAGAAGCAGTAGATACTAAAAACGAAGCTGAACAAATGATTTTCCAAACAGAAAAAGCAATTAAAGATCTTGGAGATAAAGTGGACGAAGCTGATAAAAAATCTGCTGAAGAAAAAATTAGTGCTTTAAAAGAAGCAATGAATAAAGATGATTTAGAAGATATTAAAAAGAAAAAAGAAGAATTACAAGAAGTAACATATAAACTAGCATCTAAAGTATATGAACAAGCTAGTGCTAATCAAGCAAATCAAGAACAAGCAAATACAAGTGCTGAAGACAAAAAAGATGATGTAAAAGAAGCTGAATTTGAAGAAAAATAATAAATATGAGTAAACCTTACTAGTTAATAGTAAGGCTTACTTTAATTAAGTATAATTATAAAACATTAAAAAAAGAAAGGATATAATATGTCAAAGAAAAGATCTGAAATAGATGATAAGTATAAGTGGGATTTAACAAAGATATTTAAAGATGAAAAAGAAGTATATAATGAAATTGAAATAGTAAAAAAAGAAGTAGAAGACGTTCTTAAATATAAAAATCATATTATGGATAGTGATATTAATCTATATGAAGCAACTACAAAATACTTTGATCTAATGAGAAAAATAGAAAATATAGTAGTATATTCTAATATGGATTATCATACTGATATGAGTGATTCTAAAAAAGAAAAATTAGTAGGTTTAATTGATAAGCTTACTGATGATATAAGTGAAAAACTTGCTTTTTATACTCCAGAAATTCTAAAAAGTGATTACTCACTAATAGAAAAATATATAAGTGAAAAAGAAGAATTAAAAACATATGAGTTTACTTTTAAAGAATTATTTAGAGAAAAAGAACATATATTATCTTTAAAAGAAGAAGAAATGATGGCTAGACTTGGAGAAATACTTTCCTCATCTGAAGATACTTTTCATATGTTAGATGATGTTAATTTAAAATTTAAAAATATTAAAGATGAAAATGGAAATGAAGTTGAACTTAATTCTAGTAATTATTCTACTTATATAAAATCTTATAATAGAGATGTAAGACGTGATGCTTTTACCAGTATGTTTACTTCTTATAAAAATTTTAAAAATACTTTTTCGTCTCTTTTAAAAAGTAATATTAAAAGTAACTTCTTTGTATCTAGAACTAGAAAATATAATAGTCCTTTAGAAATGTCTTTGAATAGTGATAATATAGATATAAAATTATATAAAAATTTAATAGATAAAGTAAATGATAAATTATATATTAATCATGAATATATGGAACTTAGAAAAAAAGTATTAGGTTTAGATGAACTTCATATGTATGATGTATATACGCCACTGGTTAAAAATATAGAAAAAAACTATACATATGATGAAGCAAAAGATTTAGTACTTAAAGCACTTGCTCCTCTAGGAGATACTTATATAAAAGACTTAACAAATCTATTTAATAGTAACATAATTGATATATATCCTAATCAAAATAAAAGAAGTGGTGCTTATTCATGGGGAAGTTATGACTCATATCCTTATGCACTTTTAAACTTTGAAGGCAAATTTAGTGATGTATCAACTATTGCCCATGAATTAGGCCACTCAATGCATAGCTACTATTCTCATAAAAATAATCCATATCACTTAGCAGGTTATCCAATCTTTCTTGCTGAAATAGCATCAACTGTTAATGAAATATTCTTAAATAAATATTGTTATAAAAATAGTACAAGTAAAGAAGAAAAATTATTTTATTTAAATAATCTTCTTGAAAGCTATAGAACAACATTATTTAGACAAACTATGTTTGCTGAATTTGAACTTAAAGTTCATGAATTAGAAGACTCAGGAGAAGTTTTAACAGAAGAAGTATTTTCTAATATCTATTTAGATTTAAATAAAAAATATTTTGGAGACAATACCATAAGTGATGAATTAATAAAATATGAATGGGCTCGTATTCCGCATTTTTATACAAGTTTTTACGTATATAAATATGCAACAGGAATATCAGTAGCTTCGAAAATTGTCTATGACATATTAAATGAAAAAGAAGGTGCTAGAGAAAATTATCTTAAATTTTTATCTAGTGGTGGAAATGATTTTCCACTTGAAATACTTAAAAAAACTGGTATTGATATTGTAAATGATGATACAATAGATAAAGCTTTAGAAATGTATGAAGATGCATTAAAAGATTTTAAAGCTTTAATATAGAAAGAGGTAGTATAAATGGCAAAACGTGATTATTATGAAGTATTAGGTGTTGATAAAAACGCGAGTGAAAAAGATATAAAACTTGCTTTTAGACGTTTAGCTAAAAAATATCATCCTGATGTAAATAAAACACCTGAAGCAGAAGAAAAATTTAAAGAAGCTCAAGAAGCTTATGCAGTTTTATCAGATGAAGGAAGAAGAAAACAGTACGATCAGTTTGGACATGCAGCCTTTGATAATAACGGTGCATCTGGTTTTAATGGTGGAGGTTTTGACTTCTCAGGCTTTGATTTTTCTGATATATTTGAAAATCTTTTTGGTTTTGATGATAATGATCCATTTAGTTCTTTTATGGGCGGAAGAAAAAGAAATAGAAGGACTAAAGTAAGAGGAGAAGATAGACTATTTGTAATGCCTCTTACATTTATGGAAGCGGTACTTGGAACTAAAAAAGAAATTGAAATAACTATGGCAGATGAATGTCCATCATGTGCTGGCAAAGGTGGAAAAGGTGAAAAAACTTGTGACAATTGTCATGGAAGTGGTACTATTACTAGTACTCAAAATACTTTATTTGGAAGCTTTTTAACCAAAACTACTTGTCCTAAATGTAATGGTGAAGGAGTAACTTTTGAAAGCACATGTAGAACCTGTAAAGGAACTGGTAAAATTAAAAATACAAAAGAAGTGGAAGTAAAAGTACCTGAAGGAGTAGACACTGGTAATAGAATTAGACTATCTAAAATGGGTGAAGCATCACCTAATGGTGGAGAAAATGGAGATCTTTATATAGAGTTCGAAGTAAAAGAACATGACTTTTATAAAAGAAATGGAAATGATTTATATATAGAACTTCCTATTACGATAACTGAAGCAATACTTGGAACTAAAAAAGATATAAAACTATTAGATAGTACAGTTACTCTTACTATTCCAAGTGGTGCATCAACAGGAGATAAACATAGATTACGAGGAAAAGGAATAAAAGATGTAAATTATAATAGACATGGAGATTGTTATGTAATAATAAAAGTAATAACTCCTAAGAAATTATCGAGAGAACAAAAGAAATTAATAGAAAAATTAAATAGTACTGATTTATCAGATAAAGAAATAGATAGATATAATAAATTTGTAAGAGAGTAATTTGAAGGAAGCTAGCTAAAAAAGAAATAGACCATTTTAATTTTAATC
>CAJONL010000043.1 GCA_905235875.1 uncultured Bacilli bacterium | reverse complement strand
GTATTTAAATTATGAATAAATGCTTCCATAGCTTGAAACGTTGCTCTATCAGTTTTCTTTAAAGCATTTTCATAAGCCTTATCAAATATTTCTTCTAACTTAAAACTTTTAGAAGTAATTTCGTTAAATATATCAATATCAAATTCTATAGATTTTAATTTATCGACAATTTCAACTACTTTATTAAAATTAACAAATTCTTTAAATCCTTCAAACTCTATTAATTCAAAAAGTTCTTGTTTAAGTTCTTTTTTAAATGTTTTAAGAACCCCTGGGGCCATATAATAATCAAATGCTGGAATACTTTGTCCACCATGTTGTTCATTTTGATTAGCCTGAATAGCAATTGCAGCAAGTGCAGAATATGCTGCTATACTATTTGGTGTTCTAAGATAACCATGTCCTGTTGAAAAACCATTTTTAAATAATTTATTTAAATCTATTTGTGTACAAGTTGTTGTCCCCATTGGCCAAAAATCTAAGTCATGGATATGAATTGCACCCTCATCATGAGCTTTAGCATATTTTTTTTCCATAAGATAGGCTTTTGCAAATTCTTTAGAAACTGTAGAACCAAAGTGAAGCATAGTCCCCATAGGTCCATCTCCATCAACATTAGCATTTTCACGTTTTGAATTTTCTTCTAAAGAACTTTTAAGCCCTAGAGATTCAATTGCTTTAACAAATTTATGTTGTTGTTTAGTAACAAATGCATCACGAGAAGCTGCTCTTCTTTCTCTATAACCTTTATATGAGTTATAAACATCATCATATTTCATTTTCTTAAGAATAACTTCTATAGCATCTTGAACATCTTCTACTCCGATAGTTTTTCTATCTTTATATTCTTTTTCAATATAATCAAGAACCTTTTCTTTTACTTTATTAACTTCTTTTTCATCATAGTCCTCATAAACACTATCAAAACCTTTTTTAACAGCAATAGCAATTTTTGCTGGATTAAAATCAACTCTTTGTCCACTACGTTTAACAACTATAATGTCATTAAATAATTCTCTTTCCATAATTGTTACTCCTTACTTCTATTTTCTTAACTCTATAACCAATTCTATATTTATTTTTTTTAAAAGTAAATAGATTTTTTGATTTTTTTAATATTTTTTTATATTTATTTTTTTGATTTTTAACACAAAAAAACATTTCCCTTATATAACAAGGAAAACGCTATATTTACGAACAAAATACACTTTACAGCGTAAAATGTAAAATGTTTTTTTACATCATTTTTTAAAGTTTTACAAATTATTTAACATTAAATATTATAAACCAAGGAAATACTTAGCAGTTCTAACTAATTGATTAGTATATCCATATTCGTTATCATACCAACATATAATTTTTACAAGTTCTCCATCAGAAATATCTAATGCTTCTGTTAAAGATAAATCAACTATACCACCATGATTATCACCAATTATATCAGATGAAACAACTGCATCATAAGTTGCCCCTAAAACTTCATTTTTGTTTTCAATAAATACTTTATTAATCATATCAGGTGTAACTTTCATATTAAGCTTAACAACTAAATTAATTAAAGAACCATCACTTACAGGAACCCTAATAGCAGATCCAGAAAGCTTTCCATCCATTTCTGGAAGTACCCTGCCAATTGCTTTAGCAGCACCAGTAGAAGTTGGGATCATATTCATAGCACTCCTTCCGCGACGTTCTTTCACTCCTTTTTTATGTGAACCATCAAGTAGTCCTTGATCACTTGTATAAGCATGAATAGTAGTCATAAACCCTTTTATAACACCAAAATTATCATTCAAAACTTTAAGTACAGGTGCTAAACAATTAGTAGTACAAGATGCTGCACTTATTATTTTATCATTACCATCTAAAATATTTTCATTAACACCATAAACAACAGTTTTAATATCACTACCACAAGGAGCTGAACAAATAACTTTTTTAGCTCCAGCATCTAAGTGAAGTGATGCGCCTTCCAATGAATTAAAATGACCTGTGCACTCGAATACTAAATCAATATCTAAATCACTCCATGGAAGATTTTTAGGATCTTTTTCACTAAAAACTAAAACCTTTTTACCACTTACAGTAATAGAGTCATCATCATAACTAATTTCATCTTTTTTATAACTTCCATGAATAGAGTCAAATCTTAACAAATAACTTGCTTGCTCTGCTCCAGATGGATTATTTATAGCCACTATTTCAAAATTATCATCATCATCAATCAATCTAAAAACAAGCCTTCCTATCCTTCCAAATCCATTTATTGCAACTTTCATATATATTACCTCCCATCAAAATAACTATTACCAATAAATTCTCTAAAAATAGAATCATTAGGAATCTCAGTATCAGGTATTCCTACAAATAAATTTAAAAAGTTCAAAAGCCTTACAGCTTCCTCATAACAATCAGAATCATTATCAATTTCATATAATAACGGTTCAGCAAAATTCTTTAAAACACCTATTTCATACGGAAATGATGAATTAAAAACAAAATCTACATCATTTTGAAATGGAAATATATTTTTAGTTTCACCATCTCTTACATCTTGCCATTTTCTAATAGTTTCTTCTGCACTATATCCACGAGTTCTATTATCTCTAATTATTCTACGTAAAAGTCTTATATCACTATTAGAAACCATATTATGATCATCTATATTAAGATCAGTAAGTGGAGATACATAAACTTTATATTTTTGTTCTTTAGAAATGGTTTTTGTAAGTTCCTCATTAATAGCATGAAGTCCTTCAATAATTAGTATATCCTGATTCTTTAATTTTATTTTATTACCTAAGTATTCTCTTTCACCTTTAAAAAAATTAAAAGATGGAATATTTACTTCCTCACCAGCAATAATTTTTGTTAAATGTTCATTAAATAAATTTATATCTATAGCATTAATACTTTCAAAATCATAAGAACCATCAGGTAAAAGCGGATTATCAAACCTATTTTTAAAATAATCATCTATAGATAAATACTTAGGATTTAAACCAAATACTTTTAAATACATAGCTAGTTTTTTTGTAGTAGTAGTCTTTCCCGAAGAAGATGGCCCTGCTAAAAGTACAAGTTTAATTCTTTCCCTATTATCATCTATTAACTTAGCAAGACCAAGTAAATTAGCACAAGAAACTGCTTCTGTAAGTTTTATAATATCACTTGCTTTTCCTTCAGCAATTCTGTTATTTAAATCTGCACTGGTAAAAATTCCCATTCTTTTAGAAAGTTTATAATTATTATCAAATGCTTTAGTTATTTTATCTCTTTCTATATATGGAGGTATTTCTCCCTTATCCTCTACTGTTGGAAAACTTAAAACAAATGAATGATTACTCAAACGATGAAGTTCAAATTTATTTAAAAAGCCAGTACTATAAGGCATAACACTAAAGAAATAATCATATAAATCTCCCAATTTATATAATGAAATATAATGATTAGTATTAAAATTAAAAGTTTCAGCTTTAGTCTTGTTTCCAATACTTTCAAAATAACTTTTAGCATCACGTCTTTTAACTAAACATTTTTCAATTTTCATATTTTCATTTACAACACTAAGCATTTTTTCCTTTAATTCATTTAAAGATTCTTCAGTAATAGTACAACTACTTCTTACTTTAATAGCCTTATCTATAGGATGACACAATTTTATTTTTTCATCATATCCATATATTTCCTTAAATGCATAAACAAGCAAAAATACTAATCCTTTTTGATAAATCCTATTACCAATTGGGTGTAAATAATTAATAAATTTTATTTTACAATCTTCATCTATTGTTTTATCCAAAGATACTAATTCATTATTCATGTAACAAGCAATACAAGGCACATCATCTTTATAGTTATCTTTTACAAAGTCAAATAAAAATATCCCTTTAGGAACTATAATTGATTCATTATCTAAAGTAACTGTTATATTATCCATAAGTTCTCCTTTCTACCCTATAAATATATTCTATCACATAATGTAATATTTTGATATGAATAATTTATAAGATTTTTAAGTAAATTAATAACAGGTGATCAAATGAATTTAATACCAAGCGTTATTGAAAAAGAAATAAACGGAGAAAGAAGTTATGATATATACTCAAGATTATTAAAAGATAGAATTATTATACTAAATGGTGAAATAGATGAAACTTTAGGAAACCTAATAGTAGCTCAGCTTTTATATCTAGATTCAGAAAATAATGAAGATATAAGTTTATATATAAACTCTCCAGGAGGTTCAGTTCCCGCAGGGCTTGCAATCTACGATACTATGAACTTTATAAAAAGCGATGTAGTAACAATATCTATTGGAATGTCAGCATCTATGGGTGCCTTTCTTCTTTCAAGTGGTACAAAAGGTAAAAGATACTCTCTTCCAAACTCAGAAATAATGATACATCAGCCACTCGGAGGAGCAAAGGGGCAAGCAACTGAAATAAAAATAGCTGCTGAGCATATTTTAAAGACAAAGGATAAACTAAATAAAATATTATCTAAAAACACAGGAAATGATTTAAAAATAATAGAAAATGATACCGAAAGAGACAATTATATGAGTGCTGAAGATGCTAAAAACTATGGACTAATCGACAAAATTATTGAAAATAAAATATAATTTTAGTATAATCAAGTTGGTGATAGTATGAAAACCTGTGAATTAATTTGTAACAAAGAAAGTGGAAAAGGAATAACAGATAAAAACCTTGATGATATTATTAAAATATTAGATAAAAAAGGATATGAAACTAATCTTTATATAACAAAAAAAAGAGGAGACGCAACTAATCATATTAAAGAAATAAATAAAAAAGATTTAGTACTTTCTATCGGAGGAGATGGAACTTTTAATGAAGTTGTATCAGGTAATATAAAAAGAAAGGATCCCCTTTTATTATCCCATATACCAGTTGGAACTACTAATGACTTTGGCCATATGATTGGACTAAATAAGAATATGATTAAAAGTGTAGAAAAAATACTAGATGGAGAAATAAAGCAAGTAGATTTAGGTTTAATTAATAATAAACCATTTGTCTATGTAGCAGGTTTTGGTAAATTTATAAATGTACCATATCAAACATCTAGAAAACTTAAAAAGAAACTAGGACACTTAGCATACCTTTTAAATGGTGCTAAAGAGTTTTTTGGAAAAACAAAGCTTTATGAACTAGAATACAAAGTAAATGGCGAAACATATAAAGGCCTTTACTCTTTAATACTTGTATCAAATGCAAATAGAATAGCAGGTTTAAATAATATATATAGAGAGGTAAAATTAGATGATGATAAATTCGAAGTAATGTTTTGTAATATAACAAGAAGAAGGGACTTAGTAAAAACTTTTGCTTTAGTAATGAAAGATGGAATAAAAAATGTACCAGGTATTTATTTTTATGAAACAAGTGAAATAGAAATAAAATTTAAAGATACTATTAAAAATGATTGGACTATTGATGGTGAAAAACTAAAAGATGAACAAAAAATATATAAGTTTACTATAAATAAGAACTTAAAACTATTACTGCCTAAGAAAAACTTAAAGAAATTATTTATAAAATAAAGGAATAATCAAAAGCGATTACTCCTTTTTTATTTAAAACAAAAAAGAGTAGCCTAAGCTACTCCATTAATTCATCTTCTAATACTTCTAGAGGTTCATCAAACATAAATTGATTTTTAAGTTCGTATGAAACATCTCTATAAGCTTTAATACCAGTACCAGCTGGAATAAGTTTACCAATAATAACATTTTCTTTTAATCCTTCTAGAGTATCAACTTTACCCTTAATAGAAGCATCTGTAAGAACTCTTGTTGTTTCTTGGAATGATGCAGCAGATAAGAATGAATCTGTTTCTAAAGCTGCTTTAGTAATACCAAGAAGTATTGGTTTACCAACTGCAGGTTTTTTACCTTTAAGAATTGCATCTTTATTAACTTCTGTGAAGTCTTTAATATTAACTAGGCTTCCAATTAATAGTTCAGTGTCTCCACCATCATATATTCTAATCTTAGAAATCATACGACTTACTACTACTTCAATGTGCTTATCAGAAATATCAACACCTTGAGCACGGTAAGCTTTTTGAATTTCTTTTAGGATATATTCTTGAGCTGTAATTGGATCAGTTACTGCAAGTAGTTCTTTAGGTGAAATATTACCTTCAGTAAGTTTTTCACCAACACTTACTTCATCTCCCTTAGCTACTCGAAGTTTTGCACCATAGTTAGTTATATGTTCAACTTCTTCAAGTTTATTCTTAATAATAATTTTATATTTACCACGATCTTCATTGATACTTTTTACTTTACCAGTAATAGTAGCAATAGTTGCTTGTCCTTTTGGATTACGAGCTTCGAAAAGTTCTTCAACACGTGGAAGACCTTGAGTAATATCTTCACCACC
>CAJONL010000042.1 GCA_905235875.1 uncultured Bacilli bacterium | reverse complement strand
TTAAATAAGATAGTACCACTATCAGGATTCTTATTTAATACTTTTATATTATCTATTTTATTCAATTCATCTTCTAAATATTTTTTTAAGTCATTTTCATATTTTTCTATCTTTTCCATACCTATACTATTTAAATACTTAATAGCAGCACCCATTGCTAATACGCCTTCAATACTTGGAGTTCCTGCTTCAAACTTATAAGGAATTTCTTTATATAAAAAGTCTCCTTCAGAAGTAAATGTATTATTCATACCTCCACCTACTCTTACAGGTTCTAGTTCTTTAAGCAAATCATATTTTCCATAAAGTACTCCAATTCCAGTTGGTCCAAGCATTTTATGTCCTGAAAACGCTAAAAAATCTATATTACTTTTTTGTACATCTACTTTTCTATGCCCTATACTTTGTGCAGCATCTACTAAAAAGTAAATGTTATTTTCTTTACATATCTCACCAATTTTATCTATATTTCTAATATCACCAATAGTATTAGTAACATGAGCTAAAGCTATTACTTTAGTATTTTCATTTATAAGATTACTAAGTCCTTTTAAATCTAGTTTTAAATCTTTATCAAGAGGAGCATAAACTATTTTTATACCTATATCTTTTTGTAACTTTAATAAAGGTAAAACAAGTGAAGCATGTTCTGTTTTAGAAATAATAACTTCATCACCAGCATTTAATTTATTTTTTAAAAATCCATTTACAACCATATTTAAAGAATCAGTTGTTCCATATGTAAAAATAATCTCTTCTCTTTTACTTGCATTAATAAACTGTTTTACTAAATCTCTAGTTTCTTCGTATAAACTACTTACTTTATAACTATTTTTATAATCACCTCTTTTGGCATTAGAAGTATATAAAGTATTATAATTTATAATTTCATTTACTACTACGTCTGGTTTCATAGTAGTCGCACCATTATCAAAATAAACTATATCAGTATTCCTAAAAATACCAAAATCTTCTCTATTCATATTCTCACCTCCAGTACATATCTATTTTATCTAAAATTATATTTTTTTCTTTATAACCTATATTTAGGTTACCCATTAAAAAGGATCTAGAAAGTAGTTTTATTACTTCATCATAATTAAGTCCTCTAGTAAGAAGATAAAAAATATCATCTTTTTTAAAACTACCTAAGTATGCTGAATGACTAGCTTCTATTTCTTCATTATCTATTAATAAATTAGGTTTTATACTTGAATTATTATCTTCTTTTATGATTATTTTATTATTTTGATTAGTTATTACATTAGTGCTTTCTTTATATACATAACTATTAACTATAAAATCAAGCCTATTTGAAGTATTATTAAGTCCGTGATTTATAATATTTGCTTCTTGATTTGTACTATTATGATAGATATTAACTATGTATTTATTATCATTATTATTAAAAGTACTATATCCATATTTAAGTAATATATTATCTTTATTTAAATTAAGATTAATAACAAGGCTAGTATCAAAAGAAAAAATATTTAAATCCAAATTACTATCTATATCAAAATTTATTGTACAACTTCTTGTAACATATATAAATACTTTACCATTACAAGTAACATTAAAGTTATAATTACTATTACTATTATTATTAATTACAAAAATAGAATCTTTATCTACATTAAAACTTTTCTTATCCTTTACTTCTATTTTATTCATTGTTAATATCCTCTTTTATATTATTTGAACCATTTATGTACTTATTATATCCATTTTTATCTATATCCATTGCAAGATCAAAAAAGCCTGTATCAACTATGGAACCATTTATTAATACATGAACATAATCTGGTTTTATATAATCAAAAATCTTTTTACTATGTGTAATCAGAAGTACTGAAGGATTATATTCTTTTACATAGTTATTAATATTATCACAAACTATCTTCAAGCTATCTACATCAAGACCTGAATCTATCTCGTCCAAAATTATAAATTTAGGCTTTAAAGTTTTTAGTCCAATAATTTCATTTTTCTTTCTTTCTCCACCTGAAAAATTTTCATTAATACCACGATGCATCATATCACGAGAAAGACCTAAATCATCATAGTTTTTATTTAGTTCATTTATAAAGTCATACAATCCAATAGGATTACTTCTTTGAGAATTAATTGCCATTTTTAAAAATTCACTATTAGTAACTCCCTCGATAGAAATAGGATTTTGAAATGATAAAAATATTCCAAGCCTAGCACGCTCATCTGTACTTAATTTAGTAATACTTTTACCATCAGAAATTATGTCTCCACTTATAACTTTATAAGATGGATCAGCCATTATAACTTTAGATAATGTAGACTTACCTGCCCCATTAGGACCCATTAACACATGGATCTTTCCTTTTTCTATATTTAAATTAAGTTTATTTAGTACAGTTTTATCACTTGCATTAACTGTTAAATCTTTAATTTCAATATTCATAAAAATCACCAACCATATTATAGCATTAAACATTAAAATATACAAAAAAAGCTTTAATATTTTATTTTTATATTATATAATTTTTATAGAGGTGATAATAATGAACGATTGTGTATTTTGCAAAATAATAAGTGGAGAATTTTCTTCTTATAAAGTATATGAAGATGATAATACTTTAGCTTTTTTAAGTATTGAACCTGAAAGTTTTGGTCATACTTTAGTAATACCAAAAAAACATTATAAGGACTATGAAGAAATACCAGTTGAAGTTTTAAATAACATTAATGAAACAGGAAAAAAAGTTTATGAAAAAATAAAAAATAATTTAAAGCCAAACGGTATTAGATTAGTACAAAACAATGGTTCAATCCAAGAAGTAAAACACTTTCACTTACATATAATTCCTGTCTTTAATAATAAAAAAGATGGAGAAAAAGATTTTGAAGAAGTACTAAAAGAAATTAAAGGAGAATAATTCTTCTTTTTTTAATAAAAAAAAGAGGTATTACCTCTTATAATCTAATTACCTAATACTTGTGTTGCTCCAACTTTTAACTTAAATGAAAATGTTCCGCCTGGTGTAGAGGTTGTTGTTTTATTTCCCCATACTTCACCATTCTTTTTACATTCTGTTTCTGTTTTATATTTACTATTTGAACATACTTCTTTTTCTTTTTTAGTTTTAATAGAGCTTTTATCACTAGTTACCCAAGCCTTTATGTAATAATTCACTTTATGATTTCCACTTATAGTAGCTGAATCTAAATTATATCCAAGAATACTTTTATCATATTTTCCTTTTTTATTCAATAAGTCATTTATAAATATTCCTTTAGTTGATGTAGTACCTGCTAGATAAAGAGTTTTACCATTATCTATACTCTTATAAACATTGATTTTGACATCTTTACTAGTTAAATTATCATTAGGAGTTATTTCATCTACCTCAGTTAATGCTATATCGTAGCCAACAGTCATTTCACCTTCCATAGTTGATACAAGTTCACAGCTTGCTACATTATCATTGCTTGCTATTCCCTTAGCATCAGAAACTGGCTCAGCATCTTTTAAATTAAATGTTTTTTCATTACACTTAAGTGAAACAGTTCCTGTATTTATTTCACCACTACTATTATCAGACAAACTAGCAGTAAGAGTTTGATAAGACATTATAATTATTATTACAACTAAAAGTATTATAGCAAAAACCGATATTATTAATAATTTCTTATGATTCATATTATATCCCTTCCTATTGAATTAAATCTCCTGTAACATCTAGTTTCAATTTATAATCATACTTAGTATTTTGATCTAAATTAGAATTAAAATTATTTTTATCAATCCACATCCTAAGTCTATATTTAGTAGTTTTAGTATCTTTATTTGAAGTATGAGAATGAATTAAAAAACTTTTTTGATCATCTTTAAACTTTAACTCTGCTTTGTCTTTTCCAAGTAAAATATCACTTACTAAAGTCGGTGGTACTACTTCAGTTTCACCACCCTGGTCAAACTGAGTTATATATATTTTTATATTACTATCATCAAATGAAGAATAGCCAACTCTAGGAGCATCTTTTTTCAAAATAATTTTATAATTAATATTACCTGGTGCCCCTGTTGCATTAGTAGTCACTGCAAAATCATAACTATATTTTTTATTCATTGATACTCCCTCACTATCATCCATTGGAAGTAGTGATTTAAGTTTAATTTCATCATCAGACTCTAAAAGTGACATTGAAATATTACCAGTTCCTATTGTATTAGCATGTGTACTAGTATAATTCCAAGTATATGCCGCAACAGATACTCCAATTATAGTTATTAATAATATAAAAACCGCAAGTAGTGACAGTAAATTTTTATGTCCAAAACTTAATCTATCATCTTCCTGTAACATATTATTCCTCCTAATTATAAATTTAACATATTTTTTTTTAAAAGTAAATTAAAATAGAAAAATTGCAATTAACAAAATATTTTTACGTAAAGAGGATAATAATTATTTTTTAATATAAAAAAATATCAATACTATTTTTGATATTTTTTTTCTTTATTACTAAAATATTCTCTTACAAGTTGAATTTCCTCACCGCTATAAGTATTTCCAAGAGAAGAAACTAAAGTATCTTTTTTATAGCTTTTATATAATTCTTTTTCACTATATCCTAAATCTAAATATAAATCTACTAACTTATCTAATTTGCTTTGTGAACAAATTGTACTTACAGAATATTTAACATCTTCACGTACTTTTTTACTATTAGTCTTATCACTATATAAAACTGCAAGTTTATCCTTTTCTTGTTCTAACTCTTCTTTTAAAAAATTAAGTGCTAAAACATATCCACGATAAATTTTTTTTCTTTCTTTTTTGCTTGAATAGATTTTTTTAGAAACTAAACTTGATACAGGTAAAGTAACAATAAGTGATACTAAAAATACAAATGCTCCTTCTCCAAGTTCAGTATAATGACTAGTATTAATAAAACTAGGTAAATTTATTCCTAAAATTAAAGATGTTCCAATTGCACTATATTTATTTAAAAAGACATATCGTTTAGATTCTTTATCTAAATTTATTATATTATTTTTATAAACTATTAAATCTTTCATTTTATTTCCCATGAGTTCCATATAGTTTTCATGAGCTAAAACATCTCCAATATTATCTCTATTACTTACCTCTTTTTTATTCATACATTCATCATATACTATTACTTTTCCATCTTTAAAACTATATCCTTTGTTCATAATAAAATACACCCCACTAAATCAGAGTGTATAATATCACAAAAAATAATATTTGTCAAAAGTTTACACTGCAGTATAACCACCATCTACAGGAAGAATAGCACCTGTTACATAGCTTGCTTCATCTGATGCTAAAAAAATTGCAGCACCATTTAGTTCTCCTTCTTTTCCATACCTTTTCATTGGTACATGTGTTTTAGCAAATTCTTGAAATCTTTCTGTATCAAGTACTGCTGTAGTAAGTTCTGTATAAAAGTATCCAGGACAAATTGCATTAACTGTAATATTATATGGTGCAAGTTCTGCTGCTGCAGCTCTAGTAAAGTTTACAACTCCACCTTTTGAAGAATGATATGCAATAGTAGGAATTTTAGTATTACCTACTAATCCATACATTGAAGCTATATTTATTACTCTTCCATAATTATTTTCTTTCATAATGCTAGCAAATGCTCTTGTCATTTTAAATACTGAAGATAAATCTGTATCTATAGTAAAATTCCATTCATCATCTTGCATATCTAAAACACCTTTATCACGTGATGCACCAGCACAATTTATTAATACATCTACTCTACCAAATTCCTTTAATGTCATATCTTTAGCATTTTCTATATCAGAAGAACTAGTAACATCACACTTTATTGGTAAAACCTTTACATTTTCTTTTTCTAATTCTAATTTTAATTCTTCTAGTCTTTCTATTCTTCTGGCAAGAAGTACAAGATTTGCACCATTTTTAGCAAATGCCTTAGCCATACCTTTACCAAGTCCAGATGATGCACCTGAAACAACTATTACTTTTTCTTTTAAATTAAACATATTATCTCTCCTTTATATATTATTATTTAAATTATCTATTAAATTATTTATTTTTTCTATATCAATACCAATATTTTTAGTGTCATCACTTATGTGATATTTCTTCTTAATATCAATTATACGATATACACTTTGATTAAGTTTGTCAATATCATATATTTTTTTATATTTTCTTATAAAATTTATCCCTTGTTCTAATTTATTAATTTTTACAAGTATTATATCACTTGAACTTTTTAATGCTTTTCTCTTATATATTAAATTGTATATCGGATATCTTTTAAGCATATTTATTTCATCAGTTATAACTAAACCATTATAATTATTTTTTTCTCTTATATATTTTTTTATAAATTTATCAGATATTGAAGTTGGAAGACTATGAGTTAATTTTTTTACTACTATATGTCCAAGCATTAATCCATCAGATTTATTCATTAGGCTATCAAAAGGCTTCATATGAATATTAAGTACCTTCTTATAATTTTTAACTACAGGTAGTAATCTATGAGAATCAAAACGAGAAGCCCCATGACCAGGATAATGTTTTATAACAGATAAGACATTATAGTTTTCCATTTCTTTTAAATAACGCTCACCAAGTTTTATAACACTATCACTATTACCATAAAAGCATCTTTTATAGAGTGCTAGTGAATCAGAATTATTATATATATCTAGAACAGGAGCAAAATTCATATTTATTCCGAGTGACGATAATAATTGTCCTAAAATTTTAGCATAATCATTTGTATATAACAAATTACTTTTAGAGACATCATAAATATTCTTTAAATTATGAATTTCCTTGGGCATCCTGTTAACTTTTCCACCTTCTTGATCAATTGCAATGAATAAGGGTAGTTTATTATTCTTATTAGCTTCTTTTATTCTTTTTATAACAGAAATCATATCACTATAATTTTCATAATTCTTTTTGTAAAGTATTACTCCACCAATATGATAATTCTTAATTAGTTCTATTATCATATCAATATTCGAGGTATTGGTACCAAAAATAAATCTTTGACCAAGTTTCTCCTCTAGTGTTAAATCTTCAAAACTAACATTCATATCTTCACCCACAATTCTATTTTATTATATAGAAAAATAATAAATATATCAATCAAAAATTAATTGTTTAAGCATAAAGAAGGAGTAAAACTCCTTCTAATAAATTATTTATCCTCAAGTACTGCCTTAATTCTTCTTACACCAGCAGAAGATGCTTCTTCTTTTTTAATCTTAAAATGTCCTAATTCCTTAGTAGAATTTACATGTGGACCACCACATACTTCTTTTGAAAAATCACCAATAGAGTATACTTTTACTTCATCACCATATCTATCTATAAACATAGCTTCAGCACCACTATTAATGGCATCTTGTTTACTCATTACTTTGCATTCTACACTTAAATCTTCATTTATTTTTTCATTAACTAAGTCTTCAACCTTTTCTAATTCTTCTTTTGTTACTTTACAAGGATGAGAAAAGTCAAATCTTAATCTTTCTTCATTTATATTTGAACCCTTTTGATGGACATGAGGCCCAAGTATTTGTTTTAAAGCCGCATTTAAAAGATGGGTCGCTGTATGATATTTAGTTTCTTTTTCTCCAGTTGCCTTAAGTCCACCTTTAAACTTGCCAATTGCACCAGCTCTAGATTTTTCTTGATGCCTTTTAAATAATTCTTTGAAACCATCATAATCAATCTTAAGTCCATGTTCTTTAGCAATTTCTTTAGTAAGTTCTGGTGGAAAACCAAAAGTATCATATAACTTAAATACTATTTCTTTTTTTAATATCTTAGTATCAAAATCTAAACATTCTTTTAATTTTTTTAGTCCTTTTCCTAAAGTTTTGACAAATTTTTTAGTTTCCTCATTTATAGTATTTACTATTCTTTCACTATCTATTTTACCAATTTGGTTTTCTAAATCTAAAATTACTGACTTAGTAATGTCCTCAATCTTTTCATGATCAATATCAAGAATTCTCATATGTCTAATGCTTCTTCTGATTAATCTTCTTAAAATATACCCTTGATCTACATTACTAGGAGTACCACCATCATTTATAATCATAGCTGAAGATCTTATATGATCCAAAACTATTCTTTTACTTACAATATTATCCACACTAGTAAGACTATTAATTTTTTTCATAGAATTATAAAATACATCTGTATCATAAACACTAGTTTTATTTTGTGATATGGTAACTATTCTTTCAAGTCCCATACCAGTATCAACATTTTTTTGTTTTAAAGGACTAAGCCCTTGTTTAGTTTTATTAAACTCCATAAAGACATTATTCCATATTTCCATATATCTTCCACAATCACATGCAGGACTACAATTAGGACTACATTTTGGTTTATCAAATATATAAAATATTTCAGAATCTGGTCCACAAGGTCCTTCATCTCCTGCCCACCACCAATTATGTTCCTTAGAAAGATAGAAAATATTTTCCTTTTTTATTCCAAGCTCTTCCCATCTTTTTGCACTTATCTCATCTTTCGGTGCATCATTATCTCCTTCAAACACTGTAACAGCAATTTTATCAACTGGTATTTCTAAATTTTTAGTTAAAAATTCATAACTATAAGCGATAGAATCATGTTTAAAATAATCACCAAGGCTCCAGTTACCAAGCATTTCAAAAAAAGTTAAATGTGAAGCGTCACCAACATCATCTATATCTATAGTTCTAACACATTTCTGAGAGTCTACAAGTCTTTTACCTTCAGGATGAGATTCACCTAAAAGATATGGCACTAGTGGTTGCATACCAGCAGTTGTAAATAAAACCGACGAATCATTTTCCGGAAACAAAGAAGCACTTTCTATTCTTTTATGCCCTTTTTTTTCAAAAAAACTAATATATTCTTCTTTTAAACTCTTAGCAGTAAACTTTTTCACATTATCTCACCTGTTTCTTCGTCATATTTTACATCAATAAAGACTTTAAAGTCAAATTTATTAAATACTTATTATAAAATTATTTTCTACTTTTTTATAAATCATTTGATTCTCTTAATACATTTAACGCCTTATTTTTTAAAGTATCAAGAGAATCATTGTTATTTATGATATAATCAAAATCATTATAATTATCTAGAGACGTTTCTGTTCTATTTTCTTTTTGAGACGAATTTAATTCATCACTTTCTCTTATCATCTTTATAGTTACTACATCATCATATTTTTCTTTTACTTTTTCTATTTCAACTGGAAATCTTATATCTGATACTATGAAATAATCAAAAAAGTATGAAAGCACTTCAATATCTTGCAGTAATCTATTAATATGAAAATTTTCGTCTATTTTTTCTCTTATTATATTGGTACCAATATTAATTAAAAGATCCCTTGGTTTAGTCTCTTCTCTTCCATCCCAGCCAAAATACTTTGTTGCATAGTATTTTATATAAGAGCTTATCTGAAGACGACACACCTTTTTATTTTGGTTTTTTAGCTCTTCTTCCATGAAATCTGAAATAGTATCTTTACCTGATCTTGCTTTTCCTCCAACTAAGTATATTCTCATATTAAGCCCCTTTTACTCCAACATTTTTCATTTTTTCTTTTAAATCATACTTTTCTATAAAGTGAACAATTAAAACTTTCATACAAGCAATAACTGGTGTTGCAACTATCATACCAATAACACCAAAGAAATATTCAAATACTAATAGTCCTATCATAATTGTAACAGGATGTAATTTCATAGTTTTACTCATTATAAGTGGTTGCAAAATTAAACCATCTATTTGTTGGGCAGCAAATGCTACGATAATAGATAATATTCCAACTAATGGAGATACAGTAAAGCCTACTATTGCTGCAATTGCTCCTCCAATCCATGGACCAATATAAGGAATTAAGTTTGTTATACCACATATAAGTCCAAATAGCATTGGTGATGGAAGTCCAATTATTGCAAAAAACGAACTAGTAATTACAAATATTATAAACGATATAAATAATGAACCTTGAACAAAGTTTTTACAAGTAGCATCAATTTCTAATGCAACTTTTTTAACTGATTTTTGATACTTTCTTGGGAGAATATCAAATATTTTACCCATTTTATCAAAATCAATTAGTAAATAAAAACCAATAATTAGTCCAAGTAAAACTTGCCAAATACTTGAAACAATACTTCCTACTCCATCAATAATTGATGATGGAAGTTGTTTTGTAACATTTGCACCAAGTTGTTCAAGCATATCGTTTACTTTTTCTTCAATGCCAGAAAAATCAATACCTGTACCATCTAGTTTTTCAAAAATTCTTTGAAGATAATCAGAGAACGAATCAAATAATCCAGGTATAATTCCAATAAAATCGTTTATTTGTTCATATAACATAGGAATCATTACTTTTATTATTAAAAAAATTAAAACCAAAAAAAGTAAAAACACAATTATCGAGCCAAGCACTCTACCTATTTTTTTCTTTTCAAGTCTTGTAACAAGCGGATTTAAAAGCCACGCCAGAACATACCCTATAAAAAATGGAGAGGCAACCATCAATACATCTACTAAAGTACCAGCAACTTTCAACTTACTAAGCACTAGTATTCCTAAAAAAACAGAACTTAATATAGTTAATACTAATACAACTTTAACAAGTTTTTTTCCAAGTAAAATAAGCTTATTTAAATTTTCAACATCTAATTCATCTTTTTTCTTTTTAATCATCTCTATCACCATATTAATTATATCAAAAAAAATATACAAAAAAAACCCTTTAAAAGGTTTTAATTTCATTTATTTTAAATTAAATATTATTTATACTTTCAACTAAAAAATCTTTTAAAGAAGTTTTTCTATTTTGTTCTCTTTCAGTTTTAACAGCCTTTTCTATAGCATCTTTTTCTCCTATTAAAATGAGTCTTTGCTTAGCACGAGTAACAGCGGTATATATAAGTTTCTTATATAACATTCCATTATAAGAACTTAGTATTGGTACTATTACAACACTAAATTCACTTCCTTGTGCTTTATGTACACTTATACAATAAGCAAGTCTAAAGTTATCAAAATCTTTTTGTTTATATAAAACAATATTATTATCAAAATCAATTATTATTTCTTTTTTACTTATATCAATTCTAATTATTTCACCTATATCACCATTAAATACATTATCTTCTGGACTATTTACTAAGTGAATAACTTTATCTTTTTCCCGATAACTTTCCTCTTTACCCTTAACTTCATTTTTTAATAAATCTTTTTCATTTAAAATATTTCTTATATACTTATTTAAATCATCTATACCATTTTCACCTTTATATAGAGGTACAAGAACCTCTATATCATAAATAGACATATCTTTATAAGTTACTATAAAATCTTCTAAAACTTTTTTTAAATTACTACTATCAGTTTCTACAAAAGTAAGTTCTGGTGTCTCATTAAATATTGAAAAATCCACTCCACCATTTATAATATCACTAGCAAAAATATTAATATAAGAACCTTTTTCTCTGCGATATATTCTTTTTAAATAAACAGTAGGAACTATATCGCTTTCTATTAAATCTTTTAAAACTTGACCTGCTCCAACTGAAGGCAGCTGGTTAATATCTCCAATTAATAAGATTTTAGTATTAGCTTTAAGTCCAAGTAAAAGATTATAAAATATATTAGTATCAAGCATACTAGCTTCATCTACTATTACAAATTTAGCATCACTTTTATTTTCTTCATTTATCATAAAAGTATTTGATTCCTTTTGCCATTTTAAAAATCTATGTATTGTATAACTAGGATATCCAACTTGCTCACTTATTCTTTTACTAGCCCTACCAGTAGGAGCCAAAAAAACTATATCTTTTTTCAAAGATGCATTACTAAGTTTATTTATATCTTGATAAAGATTAGTAATAGCCTTAATAATAGTAGTTTTACCAGTACCAGGACCACCAGTTATTATTGATACTTTATTATTAATAGCAGAAAGAATTGCTTTTTTTTGTTCTATATCAAATTCACAATTAAACTCTTCCTCTATTCTTGTTAATTTTTTATCATATTTTTTATTTTCACAAAAACTTGTAAGCATTGCTATTCTTTCAGCAATATATTTTTCACTATTATATATATCTTTTAAATAATACTTATCATCATATATTAAAATTTTATCATTAGCTACTAACTCTTTAATAGAATCATTTATAGTATTTTCATTAACTAAAAGTATTTTTTTTGCATAATATATTAGTTCACTATAAGAAGTATAAGTATTACCAGTTCTAAAACTTATATTTTCCATAACATAAATTATTCCAGCTGAAATGCGTCTTATATCATTATTATCTATATTAAGATAACTTTTAATTTTCTCTACTTTAGGAAAAGTAATTTCTTTTATATCATTAATAACTAAATAAGGATTATTATAAACATCAGTTAAGTCATTATAATATTCTTTTATAAGAAGTGCATCTTTCATAGAAAATCCTATTTTTATAAGATTCATCACTTCTTCATAACTTGATTTATAATTTAATAAAGTATAATAAATAACATCCCTATCTTCCTTAGAAATACTTTTAATAGTAAGCAAAATGTCGTAATCATTAATAATTCTTTCAAGAGCATCACACCCTAAAGCATCAACTATCTTTTTCGCTTTCTTTTCACCTATTTTATGAAATAAAGAACTTGATAAAAACTCAATAATACGATCTTTATCAGTAGGCATTTCTATTTTATAAGAAGTACAATTAAACTGTTTACCATACTTTTTATGTTCAACTATATCTCCCTCCAGAACATATGTATCTACTTCGTTCAAAGTATCAAAATATCCTGTAAATGTAATAGTTTTAGAAGATATATCTAAATCAGTTTCTTTCACTTTAAAAAGGCCAACAACGTAGCCATTATTTCCATTAAAAATACTTTTATAATAATTTCCTTTAATATAACTCATATAAAAATTATATCATAAAAACATATTAATTATTAATTAAAAAGAACTAACTATTTATAATAAGTTAATTCTCCAAGTGTATTATATAAATCTTTTACAGTAATTTTTTTACTTTTAATATTTTCTATATCTTCTTTAGTTACTCCAACTAAAAGTAAAAACTTAACTTTTCCATTTAAAGTACTAATTTCTTTAGCTAATGGATCAGGAACTATAATAAAGCCACTTATCCTTGAGGAATAAATATTATCACCAAAATCTATATAATCATATTCTTTAAATATCTCACCTTCATCAAAAGTAGCTTTTGCTATATCTTGAATAAGATCATAAAGATCTTCTAGATCATCATCAGTTATATTTTCTTTATCTAGCATTAAAGTAAACTCCATACCATAACCACTTATATCATTTATATTACTTTGTTTCTCATATAATTCTGAAAAACCATAAGTAACAAAATGATAGTAATCTTTACATATATAAACATCTACTTCATCTAAAGGATCTATCCCACCAAATCTATAAGCAACTTTAGGATAAAAGTGTTTAGGATTAACATCTTCATTATGTAATTTGCTAAAATAATTTTCTATAGCACTAAAACCAATATCTTCTTCATTTATTACATCACTTAAATTGCCATCTTTTTTCTTTACAAATAATGCCATACAATCACCATTTAAAGTATAATATTTTCTTTATTTTTTATCAAGTACTTCTTTTTTTATATATGGCTTTATAAACTGATCACTTTTTATAAGCCTATTAATCATATTTTTTACCTTTATAGTATCTAGATATTCATCATTAGTAAAATCTATCTTATCAGGTATAGAAATAAGAATAAATAGTAGAGAAAGTTCATTATTAGTAAGAGGATATTTACTCTCATATACTTTTAATATATCTTTAAAATCATACATATCATAAGTATTTATATAAATATTATATAATTCATATATAGGAAAATCTATTTTAGATTTAGAAAAACTAATTAAGTAAGGAGTACTCTTATTCTTTCTGATATGATTTAAATCAAAATTATTATGAATTAATACCTTTCTTTCTCTATCACTATTTTTTATATTTTCATACCAATTATTTAAAGTACTTTTTGAAAAATCTAAAGCACTATATATTATACTAATATTTCTAATTAATAAATAACTTGAAGGAGACATATAAATACTAGTATCTATTTCATCATTTATCTTACTATAGTACTCATATAAATTATTAATTTGGTTATCTAAATTCTCATATATTATCTTTAAATCATCAATATCTATTTTACTATATCTAGTAGTTTTCAAATGAAGAAGACTTAGAAGAATTACTAAATCTATTAACCTTTCCTCATCATTTTCATTATTATTATCTATATAATTATAAATCATATATTTATCTAATATAAAATAATTAGGAAAATAATTAAAACCTCTTGAATTTAAATATTTATAAGTTTTATCTAAAAATAGCTCATTAGGTTTTACAACATATTTATCACTTTTTGTTTCGATAATAAAACAAGATTTATCTTTAGTTATTTTATTAAATCTTAAATTATTATCTTTAAATAACTTATAATTAATCATTTTTTTAAACTTGGTATTATAAGTTTAACACCAGGTCCAAATTTTTCTAAATCATTGTAATCACTCAAATCATCAACAGATACTTTGTACTTTTCCTTTATATAATTTATAGTATCTTCTTCCTTAACTTTATATACAAAATAAGTTAAATATTTATTATTCTCAGCATTCAATTGATTTTTATCTATAAGCGAAAAACTATTACTGTTATTGTTACTGTTATCATTTATTATTTTATTAACTTTAGCTTCCTTTTCAAGTCTATCATTCATTTCCTTATCTAGTTTATTAATCACTTCCTTTTGCTCTTCTTTTTTATCAATTTCTTTTTCTATAAGGTTTTCCTTTAGTTCAGGTATATCTATTATTTCTTTTTTTTCTTCATATTTATCATCTAAATCTATATCTTTATTTGGTTCTATTTCATCTTTAAGTTCTTCCCTATCATTTATTACATTAATACTTTCCTTTTTCTCAATATTATCTATTTTAACTTTTATACTAACACTTAAAATATTTTTATTTACTTCATACATAAAATCATCTATATCTATAGTAGCATCATAAGTATCATATTGATCTGATATTTCTATTTCTACTGGAAGTTTATAACTATATTTTTCTAGGGTTAATGCCTCATTTTCTTCTCTATATTCTCCCTTTATATAAAAATTACCAACTATTTTATTTTCACCTTTTAAAGTTAAATCATCATCTAAAGCTATAGATATTATTTCTTTTATATTTCCTTTAAATGTAATATCTTTATTAAATGGAATTATTTTTTTCATATTTTCCCTCCCATTATAATGATATTAATTATATAAAAAAAAAGAACTATTTAAGTTCATTAATTAAGGCTTCTAATTCTTCTTTAGTTACATAACCAATATTAGTTTTAACAATTTTATTATCTTTAAAGAAAAATAATGTAGGAATTGTCATTACTTTAAATTCTCTAGCTAAATCATGATATTTATCAGTATCTACTTTTATTATCGGAACACTATCTATTGTTTCAAGTACTTTTCCAAGCATCTTACATGGGCCACACCATGTTGCATAAAAATCAACAATTGTTAAGTCTTTAATATCGTATAAATTTTCTCCATCATATTCTTTAATCATTATAATCACTCCTTAGTAATTTATTTTACCCTTATTTCTTAGTTTATTCAAGTATGAACTATCTATAACATTGTTTTTAAGTAATACACTTACAACTTCTTTATTAAATTTATCTTTATTCTCTTTATCATAACTTTTTAATGTAATATTAATATCATTTATAGAATTATTTAAGCCATTAACACCTGGAACACTTTTTAAAATTACATTTCCATACTTAGAATCATCCAAAAGTTTCATATCTTTAGTAATTGAAAAACCACTTATAAGTAATAAAATTACATAGATTATTATAACACTTTCTAAAAGTCCAAGTATAAAACCAAGTATCTTAGAAGGAATACTTAAAATCACTGTAAATTTTAATATTTTTTCTATTCCTCCAGCAATTTTAACTATTACTATAAAAAGTGTTGTAAATAAAACTAGTAAAATAGTAAATGCAATTAGTTGATAAATTACTATATTTAAAGAAGTAAGACCATTAAAATCAAAAAATGGTAAATTATAACTTAAAAAATTGGCAATTGGATTTTTAAATAAGAATGCTAAATAAAAACTAATTACTGTTGTAACAAGTATTACTAGAGTTTTTATTCCACCATTTTTATATCCATATGATGCACCTGATAAAAGTCCTATTATAATAAAAATATCTAATATATTCATAACTTCCTCCACAAAGTAAATAAAACCACATTAGTAAATCTACTGTAGTTTTATTATTTTCTTTCTAATTTTATATAACCATTCCCATCTATTAAATAAGATAAAGGTGTTTTCTTTTCATAATTTTTATTATTAGTACTAGGAATAAAATTATAATAACTATCACGACTAGTATAGTATTTTATCCCTTCTTTTTTTTCTTTTAATTTTATTACAGCTTCTATTTTATTTTCATTTAAAGCAAGATTATTAGGAATATCAATTTTCAAAGTATTATCATCTGAAAGTTCTACTTTGATTTTACTATCTTTAGTATACTTTTGTCCATTAATTAAAATGCTACTTTTATCAAGAGAATATCCTGTTCCTAAAACATCGACTATTTGAAGAGAAGATGCAGGATCAAGCACTACAATATCATTAGTTTGATTCATATAATTTCTATAAGTAAGTTTATATTTAGTATTTTTTATATACTTAGTATCTTTAGTAACTTTAACTTCACCAGCAGCAAGTTTAGGTTCATCTGCGATATATTCAGTTACTTCACCTATTTTATTACCATCTTTAAGCTTTTCTCCAGTAAATGATAAGTAGATAAAAAATAGTCCCCAAATAATACAAAAAATTCCAAGTATAAGACTTAATTGCCTAAAAAAAGATAATTTCTTAAAATTTTTAAAATTATTTTCTTTACTATTCATACTTTTCCCTTTCACATTCTAATAAAATTATATTATATTCTTATTTCTAAAACAAGTTATTTTTTTATTTTTTTCACTTAATTATATGTTCTTTACTATTATTTATGACTAATCTTTCAGCAGCATTTATTCCATCAATAGCAGAAGTCGTTATTCCACCTGAATAACCTGAGCCTTCACCTACTGGATATATATTTTTAATATTAGACAAATATGAATCATCTCTAAATATTTTTACAGAAGATGATGATCTTGATTCTACACCGAGTAGCACTGAATTTTCAAATCCTTTTATCTTAATACAAAAATTATTTAGTCCTTCTTTTAAAGATTCATTTATATAAGATGGAAAAATATTATTTAAGTCGGAAATAGTATATTTACCTTTTATACCACCATCAATATTCATAATTAAGTTATCTGTTTTTCCAGAGACATAATCTTTATAATTTTGAACAGGAATAGCACCATTACCTAAGCTAAAAGCTTTCCTTTCTAAATCTTTTATAAAATATAATCCATCTAATGGACCAGATCCAAAATCATTTTTATCTACAGTTACAAGTATCGCACTATTAGCAAAAGAGGAATCACGTTTATAATTACTCATTCCATTAATTACTAAAAATCCATTTTCATTGGAAGAATTTATTACATATCCACCAGGACACATACAAAATGAATATACACCTCTATTATTCTTAGTAGTATAAGTAAGTTTATAATTTGCAGCTGGAAGCATTTTATAATACTTTCCATATTGATTTTTATTAATTATTTCCTGTTTAGTCATAATACGAAGTCCTACTGCAAAGGGTTTAGAAGATAAACTAACCCCATTTTTTAAAAGCATTTCATAAGTATCTTTAGGACTATGTCCAATAGCTAAAACAATATCATCAAAACATTCTTCTTTACCATTAATTATAACTTTAGAGACTTTATCATTTTCTATAATAACATCATCAAGACAAGTACCATATCTAAATATTCCTCCATAAGACTCAATTTTTTTCCTTAAATTAATTATTACATTTCTTAATAAATCTGTACCTATATGAGGATTTTTTTCATATAATATTTCCTCTGGGGCTCCACATGAAACAAATATTTTTAATACTTCTTTTATTAAACCTTTTTTATCTTTTACCCCTGTAGTAAGTTTACCATCTGAAAAAGTACCTGCTCCTCCCTCGCCATAAAGAACATTGCTTTCTTCATTTAAAATTTCCTCATTAAAAAACTTTTCAACATCTTTTATTCTATCTTCTATTTTTTTACCCCTATCAATAATTACAGGTTTCAATCCATTTTTAGCTAAAAAATATGCAGCAAAAAGGCCTGATGGTCCAGCACCAACTATTAATATTTTTCTATTAAGCATATTTTTATCAGGTCTAGGAAAATTATAAGATTTTTTTTCAAATTCTATTACATCATTACTTAATTTTACTTTTTTATTAGTATCAAGTTCTACTTCATAAACTACTTTTAAATCTTTCCTTGCATCTATACTTCTTTTAGATATAGAAAAACTTATTAAATCGTGTTCCTTTATTTTTAATTTATGTAATACCTTTTTCTTTAAGTTTAAATAATTATCTTCTTCTAAACTAAGCTTTATTTGTCTTACTTTAATCATTTTCTTCACCTACAAGCAACCCAGTTATAAAAGAAAAAGCAAGATTATATCCACCACATATACCAGAAGGCTCTAAAAGTTCTCCTGTTAAATATAGATTACTAATTTTTTTTAATTCCATATTATAAGTATTTATATCACATAAATGTACTCCACCATATGTAGTTTGTGCTTTTTCTATATCACCTACTCCAGTAATTATAATCTTATAACTAATGAGATTATTTTTTAAAGTTTTAAATTCTTGATCACTTAAATCAAAATAATTCTTATCTAAAGATATATTTGACTTTTTTAATATATAATTTGTTAATTTATAATTAAGTATTCCATCTAAAATATCTTTTATAGTCTTCTTTACAGTACAATTAGCTAAATCAGTAAAAAACTTATTATAATTTTCTTTAGTAACACCGAGTAAAGATAAGAAATTAATAAAAATATAACTATTTTTTTTCATACCATTTAATACATAGTAATTACTTAAGTTTAAAATACATATACCACTTATATTATCTTTATTAATTTGTAATTCGCCTTTTTCTTCATGAATTAATTTATCATCTATATATAATGATGCTTCAATAGGAGTTCTAATTTTTTCTAAGGTTAAAATCTTATCATTTGTATTTAAAGATGTTAAAGCTGGAGTAATATTTAAAGAATCAAATCCTAAATCTTTTAAAAATCTAAAACCATCACCTGTAGAACCTGTCTTAGGATAAGATAAAGAGCCAGTACTTAATACTAATTTATCACATTCTAGAAAAGATGAGTCCGAATATATCTTAAACTTATTAGTCTTTTTATCCTTTTCTATCTTAGTAACATTATAATCATATTTTATATCTACATTTAATTCCTTTAGAGTACTTAACAAACAAAATAGAAAAGACTCTGATTTATTAGAATATGGATAATAATAACTATCAACTATTTTAGGTTTAATTCCTATATAATCAAAAAAATTTAATAATTTATTTTTATTATCCTCATTTATTATTTGTTTTAAATTATCATAATCTTTTGTTACATATTTTAAATGGTTAAAATCACTATTAAAGTAATTACATCTTCCATTACCAGTTAGAAGTAATTTTTTACCTAGTTTATCATTCTTTTCAATTAAAGTAACATCTTTTCCTTTTCTTTTTAAATTAATAGCACAAGCTATACCAGATGCTCCAGCACCGATTATTATATATTTCATAATTTTTCACCACACATATAAATATATAACATTATATCATATTATTTTGATTTTGCTAAAATTTAGGTATATACTTATTATAGGAGGTAATATTATGAAAGAATATTTTAAAGAGAATTACAAGAAGTTTATTTCTGAATTTTTAGGAACACTATTTTTAGTCCTAATAGGATGTGGAACTGCTGTAGTAGTTGGATGTGCAACTCCAGCTGGTATTTTATGTACTGCTCTAGCATTTGGACTTACACTTGCTATAATGGCTTACATATTTGGAAATGTTTCAGGGTGTCATGTCAATCCTGCAGTAACAATTGCTTTTCTAGCATTAGGAAAAATAAAATTCAAAGAAGCAGTAGGTTACATTGTAAGTCAATTTATAGGTGCTATTTCTGGTGCAGCAATTTTAGGAGCACTTGTAAAATCATTTAAAACACTTGGAGCAAATAGTTATGGTAATTCCCTATTTAATGGTGAGACTGTAACAGTATGTACAGCTATTATAATTGAGGTAATACTTACATTTATATTTGTTTTAAGCATCATAGCTGTAACAGATAAAAATGAAAACAAAGCAATAGCAGGACTTATAATTGGACTTAGTTTATTCTTAGTACACATCATTGGCATCAGATTCACAGGTACAAGCGTTAATCCTGCTAGAAGTTTTGGTCCAGCATTACTCGAAGGTGGAAAACCATTATCACAATACTTTGTATTTTTATTTTCACCTTTAGTCGGAGGTATTCTATCAAGCTTAACATTTAAATATTTAATAAAGAAAAAATAAAAGGAAAAAATCCTTTTATTTTTTTGTATTATTATTTCTATTACTATCTACTAATTTAGATACAATTACTAAATCATTCTTAGGCTCTTTATTTAAAACTATATCTATCACTAATATTTTAGAACTACTATTAAGCTCCATATCATTTAAAAATAATGACTTAGACTTAAGTTTATTAATATGTTCTAAATAAGTAAGACCATTATAAGAATTTAAATTAGTATAATCAAAATCATTTTTTTCATTAAATACTGAAAATATCTCATAAGTCTTTATACCTTGTTCTGTATATAAATTAATTTTATTATTTGTTAAATAAAAATTACTATCTAAATAATTTTTTAAAACTACATTACTATCATTTAATTTATCATAAACTATTAACTTTTTATCATTAAACGATTTATTTCTATAATCTAAGAACATACTACCATTATCATTTCTATCATTATATATATCGTGTTTTAAGTAATATTTATTATCATCAGTTTGACATATTGGAATTTTAATAACATTAGGCACTTCAAAAAGCATTACAACTTCATCATTATTATATTTTTCTTTTAAATCTGATATAAGCTTTCTATTAATATCATCTTTAATAATAGTATTATCCATTTTTCTATTAACAGGATTAATATTAGTGTAATAATAATGAATAAAGTAAACTACTATAAGCATAAAGACAATACATAATAGAAGCTCTAATACTTTTACTTTTTTATCACTCATAAAACCACCTACTTTTATAAGTTTATAGTAACACAATTAATATACCATGTCTAGTTAAAAAGAAATTCCAACAATACTAGAAATTAATAAAAGAAAAATTGTAATAAGACATACAAAATAAGAAATAGTTCTAAGATTAGTACTCATAATAAACTCCTTTATATTTTTATTTATTATTATCATTACTTATTTTATCTATAATATCAAATATTTCATTTATACTTTTTATTTGATATGTAGATTCAAGTTCAGGACAAAAGCCATATTTAGCATGAATAAAAGGAATACCTGCATCTTTTGCATAATTATAATCGCCTAAAGTATCGCCACAGTAAACAGCACATTTAAGATTATATTTATTTATTAAATTGTTAATAGCCTTAGTTTTACTAATATTATATTTAGAAGCAGGAACAAAATCTGTAAATAAATCGTTTAGTTTATAATAATCTAAGAAAGACTCAATATAACCATCACCACAATTACTTACTATAAATATTTTATATGAAGAAGATAATTTCTTAAGGGTTTTAACAACTCCTTTATAGAGAATACCACCAGTATGCTTTATAGTATCAATATTAGATATAACCATTTCCCTAAAAATGTGTTCTCTTTCTTCTTTTTTTAAATTAGGCATATAAAGTTTAGCAACTTCACTATCAGTATGCCCCATTGCACTTTCTATTTTAGATAAATCTATATGCTCTAAATCATATTTATCTAAAACATCATTAACACTATGTAATGTTTCAACCTTAGTATCCCAAAGTGTTCCATCTAAATCAAATATTATACTATCTACTTTACATTTTTTATTCATTTAAATCACCCATATTTCTATTATAAACAAAATAAAGAATTTGTATTATTATCATAACATTTTTTATTCAATATTTATATATTTTTTTAAATAATTAAAAAACTTATCAAAATCGATAAGTTTTTTATTGTTCTCACTTTTCATGATCAATAGTTTCGATTAATTATTATTCAAAAAATTAATTACTAAATCAATTAGTATTTCTTTTTCTTTATGATTAGATTGTGCAATGAGAAGTGTTATTGCAACAAGTGTATTATTATCTAAAATCTATTTATTATTTTTATATAAAATATCATAAAAGTCTAAGAAGTAAATAAAGAGTGTTGCTGCAATTCTTTTATTACCATCTATAAAAGTATGATTCTTAGTAATCAAATATAGAAAATTAGCAGCTTTTTCTTCTACTAATGGATATACATCTTGTCCATCAAATGATTGATATAGGTTTCTATAATTGAAGATAGTCCTTTATTTCTTTCATGTAACAATAGTCACATGAAAATTATCTCACATAAAAACCCCACTCAGTCTTGGAGACCTATTCATTTTTTACCCCACTC
>CAJONL010000041.1 GCA_905235875.1 uncultured Bacilli bacterium | reverse complement strand
ATCTATTTGACTTATTAATTATTTTACTAATTTAGCAGCTTTTTTAGCTAATTTTTTTGCAAATTTGCTTTCGTTTTTGAATTCACCGATCCAGAACCAACTTTTTCCCATTTTCTTCACTCCTTTTCTTTAAATATATCTCTTTTACTAAAATAATTATTCCCATAATTATAAAGTAATCTGTAAATAGTAACCCTTTTGTAAATTCATTTAATGAACTATAATCTACAAATTTCGCTTTGTAATAATAAGTAATACTCTGCATAATAGTATTTAATATTAAACTTAATACCATATAGACCAAATATTTGTAGTTTTTATTTGAATATAAATATGAAAAGGTCAACATAAATAATAATGTAAATAAATCTGCAATTCCTTTTGTGAATGCTAAACTAAATGCAATATTACAAATTAAATATATAATAGAGTATTTGAATAACCTTTTTGCTTGTTTAACTTCAAAAACTAATAAAACAATTGCATAAAAACTTAATATTATGAATAGCCAATTTGCAAAATACTCTAATATTTTATTAAGATTAATTTTTTTAAAATTTTCATATGTCAACTGATAATGTGGAAATCCAATACTATCCAACATTGCATTTGTTGTTATCAGCATTACAAATATTATAAATATCCAAACTACTAGTTTTGCAATTTTTTCATTTACTCCTAACCATTCAATAAAATCTTTCATATCCATCCCTCTTTCATTATACAATAATTTTTTATTTTTGTTGTGCAACGGAAACGCAAATTTTAAAAATTTGGTAAATTTTTCCATCAACAATTATAATAAACTAAAAAAAGAAAAAGTCAATGATGGAAAATATATTCCTTAACACTTACTTTTTCTTTTTATTATCAGCTATTATACTAGTTTTGGTTATAATTAAAATTATGAGTACAAGTATAATAATATATATTATTAAACCTAATGTTTTATCATTAATTGCGTATATAATTGATGCAAATGCAAATAAAATATTCATCGCATATATTGCTAGTACTGTATCTCTATGAGAAAGGCCTAGATTTAAAAGTTGGTGATGGAGATGTAATTTATCTGGCATATATATAGGTTTTCTTTTTAATAACCTTCTTATAATGGCAAACAATGTATCAAGAATAGGAATTCCTAATAATAATACTGGTATTATAAATGATGTCATGGTAATTGTTTTAAATCCTAGAAGGGATATAGTTGCAATCATATATCCTTGAAACATAGAACCTGAGTCGCCTGAAAATATTTTCGCTGGATGGAAATTATGACATAAAAATCCTAGTGATGCGCCGAGCATTATAAATGAAAGAGATACATCTAGACCACCATATCTAGCTTTAATAAAGGCAATTATTCCAATTGTTAAGTAAAAAATACTACAAGTTCCTGTGGAAAGGCCATCTAAACCATCTATTAAATTAATTATATTTATACATGCTACTATAAAAATTACTGTTAATAGATAAGCAAATAAGCCAAAATCTAAATGTAATCCAAATAATGTAATTTTATCAAGTAAAATTCCTCCATAAAAAATTACTACTAGCGCTGAAGATATTTGCCCTAGAAGTTTTGTCCAAGCTCCAATTGGTCTTATATCATCTATTACTCCGACTATTATAATTATAAACGCTCCTATTAAAATTGCATTCATTTGAAGACTTTGAACACCAAATAGCATATATCCAAAAAGAAATGTTAAAAATACTCCAAGTCCACCTAAACGAGGCATTGGTTTTGTATGTACTTTTCTTTTATTAGGTATATCCATAGCTCCTATATGAATTGCTACTTTTTTAATATAGAAGGTAATCAAAAAGCAGAATAAAAAACAAGTAGCAATTATAATACAGATATGGGTATAATTACTTAAATCTAACATAAAATTCACCTAGTACAATTATAACATTTTTTTCAAGATATACAAATTTATTTCTTATTTAGATGTATAGGCAAGTTTTTCAAGCATTATTCCAGTACCTTCAGCTACACAAGCTAGTGGATTTTCTGCTGTTTTGACTGGCACTTTTAATAAATCTTCTAAATAATGTGAAAGTCCTTTCAAAAGTGCACCTCCACCAGTTAACATAATTCCTTTAATTGCTATATCTGCTGAAAGTTCTGGTGGAGTATTTTCTAATACCTTTTTAATTGATACTCCTATTTTTTTCACACTTTCCTCTAAAGCCTTAGATATTTCTTCACTAGTAACTGTTCTAGTTTTAGGAAGTCCTTCAACTAAATCTCTACCTTTTATTTCTATCTTATCTTTTTCTTTTTTATTAATTGAGCCTATTTTTATCTTAATATTTTCTGCTGTTTTTTCTCCTATTAGTAATTTATATTTATCTTTTATATAATTGATAATATTAGAATCAAAAGTATTACCTGCAACTTTTATTGATTCACTTACTACTATATTACCTAAGGAGAGAACTGCTATATCTGTAGTTCCTCCTCCTATATCTACAACAAGATTTCCTTCTGCTTTTCCTATATCTAGACCTGCTCCTATTGCTGCTACTTTTGGTTCTTCTTCAACATAGACTTTTTTAGCACCCATTCTTTCTGCAACTTCTTTAATTGCATTTTTTTCAACTTCTGTTATATTAGAAGGACAACATATTAGTATTCTTGGTTTTACTATTTTTTTTGCTGTTTTTATTTTTTTTAAAAATTCTTCAAGTAGTGCTTCAACCATATCAAAGTCTGCTATTACTCCATCTTTCATTGGTTTTATTACTTTCATTTTACCTGGGGTCTTACCAAGCATTGTACTTGCCTCTTCTCCTACTGCTACTATATTTTTAGTCTCTTCGTTTATTACTATTACACTTGGTTCATTTAGAACAATACCTTCTCCCTTTATATAAATTAGAACATTTACTGTTCCTAAATCTATTCCTATATCTTTATTTAACATATATTTCCTTATTCGCTATATAAACTTTCTGGATTTATTATAGTATTATCTTTATAAAGTTCTAAATGTAAATGATTACCTAGAGACTCTTCAATATTATTCGTACTACTTTTGGCTATTATTTGACCTTTTGTAACAGTATCATTTTCTTTTACTTTTATATCTTTTATACTTTGATATATTGCAGTAATATTACCATATTTTATTTTTATACTTTTTCCGCGAATATCATCTTCTGATACCTTTTCTACAGTACCATCTCCAATTGATATGACATCAAATTCATTTTGACTCACATAATCAATACCAGTATTTTGTATATAAGTATTTTCATAATAAATAATTGAATTTTCTTGATCTTTTTCATTTCCCTTATAATTATAATAATTTTTACCTATTTTAACATCACTATTAGTATATGGCCTAATAAATTCACTACTATTAGTATTATTGCTATCAGTATCAGTATTTCCCATTACATTTGTTGTACTATTTTCGTCTGCTACAACTGGCATAGTATTATCCGTAAGTATCTCATAAGAAACATGAGTTAATTTTTTTTCATCCTTTACAGGCTCGCTAAATACTTTTATTGTCATATAACTAAAAAAGCAGAATAAAGCTAACAATAGTAAAACTAAATTCCTTATTAAATATGGTTTTAAATCTTCTTTCATCATAAAATCACCTCATTAAAAGTGTTAACAATTAATGAGGTTTTATACATTGTTTTATAATATTTTTGATATTGATGCACAATCAAATATAAAATTTGTTATTAAATATATCATAGAAATTGCAAGAAAAAAATAAAACAATCTTGCTTGAAAAATCATGTTTTTTTTAAATATTTTATTAATATTTATCGAATTTAATGATAGTATTACAAAAGGTGTTACCATTACATATAATAAAAACTTAATATTCATTTTCAAAATCTATTATTTCGTTTATTCTTCTTTGGTATTTACTATCTTTTTTAGGTTTAGATTCGATAAATTTAT
>CAJONL010000040.1 GCA_905235875.1 uncultured Bacilli bacterium | reverse complement strand
TTGTTCGATGAAACAAACTATTTCTAAGATAAAAAGGGATAATATTATAAGTAATAAATATGGAATATCTGATATAGCTAGTATTGAAATAAAGGGTAGTGAAGTAAGTTATATATCAGATTGTAGAGTAGAATATGATGAAGATGAAAATAAATATTTTATATCAGATATAAGAAGAATTATTGCAACTTCTCATACTTATAATTATGATTCTCCTAAAGGAATAGAAATACTTGTATATGGTCTTTGTAAACTTATAAAAAGTTATAATAAAGAATATACTATTGAAGAAAACGTTTTAATTAAAAAAATTGGTTTTGATATAGAAAAAAGAAAAATAGAAAAACTAGGAGATGAAATATTTTTAAATTTATTATCACATGAAGGACATGGACTTTCTGAAGGATTTAATATATATGATACTTCAAAAATTACTTCATTAGTATTAAAAGATAATTATAAATGTTATGATTATGATAGTATTTATACTATTGCTAGGGTCCTAAAAGAAAACTTTGGTTTAAAAAATGAAATTAATTTTGATGAAATAGAGGGAAAAGAAGATGATACTCCTTTAATCGAAGAATTTAAAGAAGAATGTGATATTTGCCTTTTATTAGAAAATGAAATGTTTATTTCAATAACTAGAGAAGATAAAGATGAATTAGCTAAGAAAATTAATGATAAATTAGATAAAGATATTTTTAATAAATTAATATCTATTTATGAAAATATTAAAAAACAAAAAAAAGTTACAATATAAAATCCTATTATTTTTAATAGGATTTTTTTATCATAAATAATACATAGTTAATAATACTATTTTGCTTTTTTTAGTTTAGATTTAATAAATCTTACTATATCTATATCAAATATTGTCTTAAATCCATTATTTAAGTATAAAGTAACTAAGTAAGTAATAAGACCAACTATTCCATATATAAATACTTTTAAAGTTATAAATATTTTACTTGTAGGATTAACATTTATAAAATAGTTTAAATTAATTATAACTAGGGCCATAACTATAGAGGATAAACTAATTTTTATAAAATTGTTAAATATACTAATATAACTAAATTTATATTTTTTCTTTAAATAAATCATTACTATACATAAAGATATTAATGCACCAATAATAGTAGCAGTACTTGTACCAAAGTATTCAATTAGTCCTAATTTATGAAATAATAATATTAAAGGAATATCTAGTATGGTATTAATAACAAGTCCAGTAAGAGTACTAATTATTACAGTTTTAAACTTTTTAAACCCTTGAAGTGAAGTATTAGCAACTGTAAGTATTCCAATTACTAAGGTTACAACAGCAGATATAGCTAAAATATTTCCTCCATAAGCACTTGCTCCATAGAAAATATTATATATTTCATCTTTAAATATAATTATGCCAATAGTCATAGGAAGTGATGCAAAAAGCATAGTACTAATTGCTTTATTAAACATTTGGTTAGATCCTTTATAATCTTTTTTTGTATATTTTTCTATAATATGTGGAGTAAGAGAGGTAGTAAGTCCCATTGATATAGCCATTATAAGCATACATATTTTAGGAGCCCAAGTTGCAATAATACTTGATATTAATTCCGCATCTTTAGCAGGATATCCAATCATATATAAGCCTTTAATAATTAATTTCATATCAATTATGTTATATAAATCATTAGTAACTGAAATAATAATTAAAGGAATACAAAAATAAATTATTTTTTTAGTTATTTCCTTATTAGTAATATTGTCTTTTTTATCATCTTTTACTTCAAATTTATCCTTATTTTTACTTTTTTTAACTTGTAAATATATATAAGCTATAATAGCACCAACAAATGCACCGAGAAGTGATGCTACAACACCGATAGTGACACTTGTTTTAAATATTTTAATACATAAATAAGATGTAACTAGTAGAAATATTATTCTAATAAATTGTTCTATGACTTGGCTAATTGAGGTAGGTGATATATATTTATGACCTTGAATGTAGCCACGGTATACACTTAAAATTGGAGCGATAAGTAAGGATAACGAAATAGCTTTAACTGCTAAATCTATATCTTTTTTTGGAGTTGACCCAGAGATACCTCCTACAAAAAATATTGATACATAATATGAGAACAAGAAAAGGATAAGAAATGCTAGTACTGAGATTATTAAAACCATTTTTTTGCTAATCTTATAAACTCTTTCTTTAGCATCAAACATACCTAAGGTAATATATTCACTTACTATCATGCTTATAGCAATAGGTATTCCAGCAGTAGATATATTTAAAAATAAATTATATATGCTGTAAGCATAAGCGTATAAAACGCCACCACTGGTGCCAATAATATCATAAAATGGTATTACATATAATATTCCTAGTACTTTTGTAATAATAATTGCAATAGAAGCAATAAGTGTTCCTTTTAAAAATGAATCTTTTTTCATCATAATCACCAATAGAATTATATCATAAAAAATATATTATTACTTTATTATTATTAACATTTAAAACTCTTTTACATATTTATATAAGTATAAAAATAATATTTAGTATGAAAAGATTAAAGATATTATTAATAATTATTTTAACTATATTTAGTTTTTATTATACAGATAAAATAATATATTTATCTAAGTTAAATGACCCTTTAATGAAAGAAATAAATAAGAAAAAAAATAAATATAGAATAGATTATGTAAATGGAATAGTAACAGATAAAACTATTTTATTAGGAAGAGTAGGTAAAGAGGTTAACTTGGATAAAAGCTATAATAAAATGAAAGAGTATAATATGTTTGATGAAAAATTACTAGAGTTTGAAAATATATATCCTGATATAAATAAAGTGAATAATAGAGATAAACTAATAATAGGTAAAAATACTGATAGTAAAGATATATCATTTATATTTAGAGTGAATAGTATTAATGATATTAAGGAAATAAAATATATTTTAGATAAGAATAATGTTATTGCTACATTTTATATAGATGGTAGTTTATTAGAAAAAAATAAAGATTATTTTAAAAATAATAATATCTATTTAGGTTACTATAGTTATAATAATAAATATGATGAATTATCTTTAAGTTATATAAAAAAACTATATATAGAAAATAATATTAATATTAGTAATTATTGTTTATATAAGAATAATTATTTTCTAAAATATTGTAAAAAAAATAATATAAGTACTATTTATCCTAAAGTTATAGATAATAATTTATATGACTATTTAAAATATAAAAAAGAAAAAGGATTAATATACGAAATAAAAGTAAATAAGTATAATATAAGAGAACTTAATACTAGTATTATATATTTGAAAAGTCATGATTATAATATTTTAAGTATAAATGAACTATTAAAAGAGTAATACATGTAAAATTATTTGTAAATATATTTTTTGTTCTTTATAAAAGTATCAACTCATGATATAATGAATATGTAAAGTAGGCAGTGGAGGCTAGAGTATGAAAAAGAAATTTAATAAATTATTCGTAGTATTAGCTTTACTAACCATTAGTATTTTTGCCTTTTATGGGTCTGTTAATGCAGAAGATTCTATAAAGATAAAAAAAGTAGTTGCTGGAAACGGTATTAATTTTAGAACTACTACAGATGGAGTTGCTGCATATTCTTTTGGTAGTAAGAATATGGGACCTAAAAAAGGTGATAGATTAGTACTTAATAAAATATACAATGATGGTTATTATTTATATATATTAAATGATACAAAAATAGCAGGTACAGATCCTGTTAAAGCACGTACTATTAGACAAAAAGCATTATGGAAAATAAGAGGCTTTAAAATAGTAGGTGCATATGTTAATGAAGCAACAAGTCTTTATAAAGCTGCACTTCAAAATGGAAAAAAGTATCAAGTAGTTCCGTCTTTTAATTCAGTGTCAACACCTGGGTATTTATCTAAAAATGGAGATTATTATTTTTCCAATAAAATATTTGTTAAAATGAATAATACTATAAATGATAATTATAGAGTTATATTTATGAATGAACCTAAAGGTACTCAAGTAATTAATCAAACTAAAACATCATTTCAAATTAGAGTGCCAGTATCTAGTGTAGAAAAAGAAACTAGTTTTAAAGTTAAAGTTTCTGCACCTCTTAGTCCATATAGATATGTTAAAAGATATCATAAAGATGATAATACTGATGATTTATTAGTATTAAATGAAAGTTATAAATCTCCTAGTAAGATGCTTACAGTAGGTATTAAACCAAATGCTACACAAAGTGGAGAAACTACAAATAATACTCCGAATGAAAATGGTAAATATAAAGTTACTTTATATATAGTTTCAGGTAAAAATCATAATGTAGTAGAAGTAAAAGCTGGAGAAAAGATGACTAAACCTGTAACTCCTATTAGAACTGGTTATAGTTTTAAAGGTTGGTATACAGACGATACTTATAAAAATGCTTATGATTTTAATAAACCAGTGAATAGTAATATTGAAATATATGCAAAATGGGAACTTGAAACTTATACTATAACTTATGATAGTAATGGTGGAACAAAGGTTCCTTCATCTAAAGTTTTATATAATGAAGAATTAGTAAAACCTAAAGATCCAGATAAAAGCGGATACTATTTTGCAGGTTGGTATAAAGATAAAGAATTAAAAAATAAGTTTAGTTTCTTAACTTCTATATCAAAAGATACAAAATTGTATGCAAAGTGGAGTTTAGAAAAACCAACTACTCATGATGTAACATTTATACCAGGATTTAGTATAGAACCAATTGTAATCGAAGTTGAAGATGGTAAAACTGTTGAGGCACCTGTAGTGACTAATGATGAAAGTGATAACCTAGCAGGTTGGTATACAGATGAAAGCAAACAAGTAGAATATGATTTTAATAATCCAGTTACAAGTGATATTGCTTTGTACGCAAAATGGCTTTCTGCAACAGGTGAAGAAATTATTCAAACACCAGATACTGCATCTCCCGCTTCAATAGCAGTAATAGTTGGTGGATTAGTTCTCCTTATTGGTGGAGGATATATAATAGCAAAACAATATGGTATAGATATTTTTAGAAGGTAAAAATACCTTCTTTTTTTTTAGTAAAAAAAATTGTTGTGTAAAACACTTGACAAAAACATGTTTATTTGCTATAATATGACGCATCAAGGGGGAGATAGGAATGAATAATAAGATAATCAAAAATTTAATATTTAGTTTAGCACTATTTATAGTGCCAGTCCTAGGGTTAGGAAATGTTGATGCTGCAAGCACAATAACAGTTGGTAAAGTATGGAGTTCAAATGGTATTTATTTAAGAAATACTACTAAGGGTGATCCAGCTTACTGTATGAATAAGGAAAAAGGTGGACCAGCTAAGGGAACTAAACTTACTTTGAAAAGTACTCACAAAAAAGGACCTTACGTTTATATAATTAATGATACTAAAATTGCTGGTTCTGGAAATACTGGTAAAGCACGTACTATAAAACAAAAGGCTTTATGGTCTTATAAAGGAAGTTCAATTTCAGGATCATACTCATCAGAAGCTAAGAAATTAGTTAAGGCTGCTAAAAATGCCGGTAGTAGTTATGAAATTAAACCTCAAGTTGTTAGTGTTACAACACCAAGTATGACAAAAAGTGGTTCATACTATACTTCAAATAAGATAACTGTAAAGCTTAAAGATGTAAAAGATAATAGTTATTCAGTAACATTTAGTGGTGCACCTAAAAATACTTCAGTAATTGAAAAAAGTGGAAATACATTTAAAGTTAGAGTACCAGTATCAAGTGTTACTAAAGCAACTACATTTAGTATAATAATTACAGGTAAAACAAGTAGTTGGCATTATGTAAAAACATATCATAAAAATAATAATCTTCAAGATCTATCAGTACCAGTAAAAGAAAGTGTTACACCAAGTAAAACTGTAAAAGCAACTGTAACATTTAAATCTTGTCATATTATTGGATCTACATATTATGGTAAGAATGGTAATGTTGTATCTCAAGCAACTTATTATAATGAATGTAATCCAAAATGTACTATAAAAGATGGAAAATATTATAATAAAAGTGGTAAACCAGTAACAGAATTAGAATATAATAATGAATGTAATCCAAAATGTGAAATAAAAGATAATACATTCTATGGTAAAAATGGTAATATAGTAACAGAAGAAGTTTATAATAATGAATGTAATCCAAAATGTGAAATAAAAGATAATACTTATTACAATAAAAATGGTAAACCAGTTTCTGAAGATGAATATTATAATGAATGTAATCCAAAATGTGTGATTCAAAATGGTATTTATTATAATAGTACAGGAAGACAAGTAACAGAAGAAGTTTATAATAATGAATGTAATCCAAAATGTGAAATAAAAGATGGAAAGTATTATGATAAAAATGGTAACGCAGTAACGGAAGAAGTTTATAATGATAAATGTAATCCAAAATGTACTATAAAGGATAATACATTCTATGGTAAGAATGGTAACATAGTAGCAGAAGAAGTTTATAATAATGAATGTAATCCAAAATGTGAAATAAAAGATAATACATTCTATGGTAAGAATGGTAACATAGTAACAGAAGAAGTTTATA
>CAJONL010000039.1 GCA_905235875.1 uncultured Bacilli bacterium | reverse complement strand
GTACTATCTTATTTAATATTGAAGGAGTTTTTCCACAAGATACTTCTGTTTTTTTAGATAACTATAATATATGTGTAAGAGCAGGCAGTCATTGTGCAAAACTTTTAAAAGATGAATTGGGTATAGAAAATACATGTAGGATTTCCCTTTATTTTTATAATACTAAAGAGGAAATTGATAGATTAATTGAGGTTTTGAAAAATAGTAATAGTATATTTGATGTGGTGATATAAATGAATAAAGAATTAAAAAAGGAAATAATTTTAGAAAACTGGGAGCATCCTTTTAATAAAGATGATAGTTTTAATGGTGACGATTATATAAAAATAAATAGTAATAGCCCTTCATGTATAGATAATGTAGATATATTTTTTAAAATAGAAAATAATAAAATTACTGATTGTTATTTTAAAGGTGAAGCATGTGTTATATCTACTAGTAGTACTTCGATTTTATTGAAAAAACTAATAGGTAAAGATATAAATGAAGTAAAAAATATATTAATTAATTACCAAAATATGATTAATGAAAAAGATTATGATAAAAATTTACTTGGTGAATTATTATGTTTTGATGATATTTATCTAAAACCTAATAGAGTAGGATGTGCACTTATCCCAGCTCGTGCTATAGATAATTTATTAAAGGAGCTAGAAAATGTTAATTAGAGGATTAAGTGAAGAAAAAGTAAAAAAAATATCTGAGTATAAAAAAGAGAATAAGGATGTACTTAAATATAGACTTGATTCATACAAAATATTTAAACAAATGAAACTTCCTTCATTTGGACCAGAAATAGATCTTGATTTTGATAATATAAATTACTATAAAACAAGTGAGGATAGTTTAACTGATAATTGGGATAAGATAAATAAAAATACATATAATGAATTCTGTACTCTAGGAGTAGTAGATTCTGAAAAAGGACTTGATGGTATTGGGGTACAATATCAAAGTGAAGTAATATATCATAATATGTTAGATGAATTAGAAAAGAAAAATGTTATTTTTACTTCAATAGAAGAAGGATTTAAAAAATATCCAGAAATAGTAAATAAATATTTTGGCAAAATAGTAAAAAATGATGAAAATAAATTTACAGCTTTAAATGGTACATGTTTTTCAGGCGGGAGTTTTATCTATATACCTAAAAATACTACATTAGATAGACCTCTTCAAAGTTATTTTAGAATTAATAATAAAGATTTAGGTCAATTTGAAAGAACTTTAATTATAGTAGATGATAATAGTAGTTTAAATTATATTGAGGGATGTACTGCTAAGGATTATACAAGTAGTAATTTACATGCAGCTGTAGTAGAAATATATGTAGGGAAAAATAGTAAATGTCGTTATTCAACTATTCAAAACTGGTCTACTAATGTATATAATTTAGTAACTAAAAGGGCTTTAGTTGATGAAAATGGTGTTATGGAATGGATAGATGGAAATATTGGTTCTGAAAAAACAATGAAGTATCCATGTAGTGTACTTAAGGGCGATAATTCTAAAGGGGTATGTATTACTATTAGTGTTGCTAAGAAAGGGCAATATCAAGATAGTGGTGCAAAAATGATTCATATAGGTAAAAACACTAAAAGTGAAATTATTTCTAAAAGTATAGCTCAAAATAGCGGTAGAGCTGATTTTAGAGGTTTAGTAAAAATAGAGGAAAATGCTGAAGAAAGCGAAGCACTTGTTAAATGTGATACTTTAATACTTGATAAAGATTCGAAAAGTGATACTTATCCAACAAATATTTTAAAAAATAAAACAAGTGTCATAGAACATGAAGCAACAGTATCAAAAATTAGTGAAGAAAAGTTGTTTTATCTTCAAAGTAGAGGATTATCTAAAGAAGAAGCAACTAACTTGATAATACTAGGATTTACAGATAGATTTAAAAAAGAATTACCTTTAGAGTATGCAGTAGAATTAAATGCACTTTTAAAGCAAAGTATATAAATATAAACCTGACATTATGTTAGGTTTTTTAAAATTATAATTAATTTTCACTTTCAATTTCTTGCCTAATAGTTTTATTAATGATAAAATGTTTATAGTGAATAGAGGTGATATTTTGGATAAGACAATGGTTTTTAAAGTTGATGAACTTGAAAATTATATGATTACTGAAACCTTATCTTATGTTAGTAATGCATTAAATGAGAAAGGATATAATAGTATAGATCAAATTGTAGGATATCTTATGAGTGGTGATCTTGGATATATTTCTAGTTATAAAGATGCCAGAAGTAGATTACAAAAACTTGAAAGAGATAAGATTATTGAAGCATTATTAAAGTACTATTTAAAAGATGTACAGTGAGATATTTAGGACTTGATTTAGGTAAAAGAAAATTAGGGGTTGCAATTTCAGATAAACTTGGGATTATTGCCTCTTTTTATGCTAGTATTATTTCTTCTTCGGAAGATGAAATGTTATCTTTTGTTTTGAACATTATAGAAAAAGAAAAGATTGATTGTGTTGTAATTGGTCTTCCAAAGAATATGGATAATTCACTAGGTTTTAGAGTAGATGATACAATAACCTTTAAAGAAAAACTAGAAAAAAAGTTTTCTGGTGAAATAGTTTTTGAAGATGAAAGACTTACAACTGTTGAGGCAGAAAGAGTCTTAATTGGAGCAGATATGTCTAGAAAAAAAAGAAAAACCAAAATAGATGGAATTTCTGCTGTTATAATACTACAGTCTTATTTAAATAGAAAGGAAAAATAATATGAATAGTAATGAGAAAAAAATGATAGATGATGCTATGAAGGACTTTGATGGTAAACTTACTGAAGATACTTTTGTAGGTTTTAATGAAAATGGAGAAAAGAAGCTTTTTTATAAACTTCTTGAATTTGATAGTGAAGAAACTGGTAAGCATCTCTTGCATATACAGATAACGAAAAAGATGAAACTGGTAATATAAAAGCTTATGGTTCTGTCGTAATTCAAGATGGTGATTATATGAAACTAGAGGCAATAACTACTGAAAAAGAATGGAAGGTAATTGAAACAGCTTTAAGGGTATTGCAAGATGAAATGAAGGAAGATAAAAATGAAGAATAGATATAAGGGTAAAAATAGATTTTTAATTTTTCTTTTAATTATTAATGTTGTAATAATTATTGGTCTATATTATTTACTTTCACCAGTAGGTGGTTCTGATAATAATATAAAATTTGTAGTAAAAGAAGGAGAAGGAATTAAGGATATAGCTAGAAACTTAAAGAGTAAAGGATTAATTAAAAATACTACTTTTTTTGATGGTTATACTTTAATTCGCGACAAAAGAAAGATATATGCTGCAACTTATAATTTAAATAAGAATATGTCTCTTCGCAAAATAGTTAATACTTTAGCAGAAGGCGGAACTAATTCTGATGAGTTTTCTTTAACATTTAAAGAAGGACTTAATATGCGTGGAATTGCTAAGATAATTGCAGATAATACTAATAATAGAACAAAAGATGTATATAAAGTAGCAACTGACCCTGTATATTTAGATAGCTTAATTAATAAATATTGGTTTATTACTAATGATGTTAAGAAAAAGGGAATATATTATAATCTAGAAGGTTATCTTTTTCCAGATACTTATAATTTTTTATCTAAAGATGTAAGAGTTGAAGATATATTTAATGAAATGGTTAAGCGTATGGATGAAAAGCTTACACCTTATAAAAACGATATTATTAAAAGTAAATATAGTACTCATCAACTAATAACTATGGCTTCAATTTTAGAACTTGAAGCAACTAATAAAACTTCAAGAAGTGATGTTGCTGGAGTATTTTATAATAGACTTAAAAAGAAAATGACTCTTGGAAGCGATGTTACAACTTACTATGGTGTAAAAAAAGATATGACAAGTGATCTTTCAAATAGTGAACTTGCTAGTAATAATCTTTATAATACTAGAAATAGTAACATGGCAGGACGTCTTCCTATTGGACCTATATGTAATCCTGGTATTGAATCAATTGTTTCTGCACTTAAGCCGACTAAACATAATTATTACTACTTTGTAGCTGATAAAAATGGTAAAGTATATCTAACTAAAACTATGACAGAGCATGATAAAATAATCGAAGATTTAAAAGTAAAAGGATTGTGGCTTGAATGGTAGATTTAAAAATGCTTGATGATATAAAAAAAGAAGCAATTAATGATAATGTTCCAATTATTGAAGATGATTCTTTAAATTTTATTACTGATTACATAGTATCTAAAGGTATTAAAAAAATACTGGAAATAGGTACAGCTGTAGGCTATTCTAGTATAGTTATGGCACTTGCTAGTCCTAGTGTTTATATAACTACTATTGAAAGAGATAAAACAAGATATTTAAAGGCAGTAGAAAATATTAAAAAAATGAATCTTGAAAATAGAATTAATCTTATATTTGGTGATGCTTTAGATATGGAACTAGATAATACTTTTGATTTAATATTTATAGATGCTGCTAAAAGTCAAAGTATAAAGTTTTTTACAAAATATGAAAAGTGTCTTGACATATGTGGTACAATAATAACTGATAATTTATCTTTCCATGGAATGACAAATAAAAAACCTGAAGAAATTGCTTCTAGGAATGTAAGAGGTTTAGTTAGAAAGATAAATGATTATAAAAAGTTTTTAAAAGATAATAAAAACTATAAGACTAAATTTTATGATTTAGGTGATGGAATATCAGTTAGTGAAAGAAGGCATGTAAATGGTAATATTGGATGTGAATAATAGATGTGCCCCTGCACATCTTTTTGGTATAGAAGGTTTATCTATAAGTGATAATAATATAACTATTGAACAGTTTTTAGAAATGGAAGATAAAAAGGTTTTTATTTCCCTTGATAAAAATATGTTTAATGGTGATCTTCCTTTTTTAGAGGAAGTCCTTTTAAAACTATCTAAAGAGAGTATTAAGGGAGTTTTTTACTATGATGTTTCAGTTTTATCTATAGTTAAAAGATTAGGATTAAATATTAATTTAATTTGGGCAGGAGATTTTTTAACAACTAATTATAAAACTATAGATTTTTATAAAAAAGATGGTGTAAATGGACTTTTTATTTCAAATCTTCTTACTCTAGATGAGGTATGTGAAATAATAAAAAAAGTACAAGTTAAAACATTTGTAAATATATTTGGATATCAACTTGTATCAATTTCTAAAAGACATTTAATTAGTAATTATTTTGATTATATTGATGAAGATGATGATATAAATATACATACTATGATTGAAAGAGAGAAAAAGTATAAAACTAAAGAGTGTGAGTATGGTACTAAAATTTATAGTAATTATGTATTAAATGGAATAAAGTATTTAAAAGAATTAAAAGATGCAGGAGTAGATTACATTATACTTAATGATTTTGAAATAGATAAGGAAGTATTTAGTAAAGTTTTATCTATTTATGAAAAGGCATTAACATTTGAATATGATTTAAATATTTTAGATAGAAAAATAAATAGTTTAATAGAAACAGATACAGGATTTTTTGATAAAAAAACTATATATAGGGTGAAAAGAAATGATTGAGTTACTTTCTCCAGCGGGAGATTTAGAAAAATTAAAAATTGCATTTTTATATGGAGCAGATGCATGTTATGTAGGTGGTAAAAAATATAGTCTTAGAGCTAATGCTAATAATTTTAGTGATGAGGATTTAAAAGAAGCAACACTTTTTGCTCACAAATTAGGTAAAAAAATATATGTAACTTGCAATATCGTTTTTCATAATGAAGATATAGAAGGTATTTTAGACTATTTAAAATATCTAGAAAAAATAAAAGTTGATGCTATAATTGTAAGTGATCCATTAATAATTGATTTGGTTCATGATAATAATATTGAATTAGAAATACATTTAAGTACACAAAACTGTACTACTAATCTTGAAAGTGTAAAATATTTTTTAGATAGGGGGGTAAAAAGAATAGTACTTGCTCGTGAAGTTGGAAAATGTGATATTGAAAAAATAATAAAAGAAACTGGAGCAGATATAGAGGTGTTTCTTCATGGAGCTATGTGTACATGCTATTCTGGAAGATGTGCACTTTCTAATTACTTTACCTTGAGAGATTCAAATCGTGGGGGATGTTCTCAAGTATGTAGATTCTCATTTGATTTAGATAAAAAAAGAAAAACAGATTATTCTATCGCAACTTGTGACTTATCTTTAGGGTCTGCTATTCCAGATTTAATAGATATTGGGGTAAAATCCATTAAAGTTGAAGGAAGAATGCGTAGTAGTTATTATATTGCTACTGTAATTAGTTGTTATCGAAAATTAATAGATGCATATTATAATAATAGCTTTGATAAAAAGTTGCTTGAAAGAGTAAATATCGTATTAGATAGAGTAGCTAATAGACGAAGTACTACTCAGTATTTTTATAAAGATGCTGATAAGGATGATCAATACTATATAGGTAGAAAAGAAGAGTCTAATCAAGATTTTTTAGGAATCATAAAAGGATATGATTTTGAGAATAAAATGCTTGTAATAGAGCAAAGAAATTACTTTAAACTTGGTGATACTATAAATATTTTTACTCCTGCTGGTAAAGAATATAATATAAAGATAGAAAAGCTATATACTGAGGATTTAACACCTCTAGAATGTGCTAGACATCCAAGGGAAATAATAAAAATTCCATATGAAAATGAAATAGATGTAAACTCTTATATCAGAGCAACTTTTTAAGAAAAAAATATTGACAAAGATAGAAAAAAATAGTATCCTTTTAGATATGTTTGAATTAAGGAGTGAATTTTCATGTCAGAAAGAAAAAAAATATATTTGACAGAAGAAGGTTATAATGAAATTAAAGAAGAATTAGATGATCTTATTAATGTAAAAAGGCCAGAAAATATAAATGCAATCAAGGAAGCAAGAGCTTTAGGAGACCTATCTGAAAATGCAGATTATGATGCTGCTAGAAATGAACAAGCTGAAATTGAAGCAAAGATTAAAAAACTAGAAATGATTTTAGAAAACGTTAAAATTATTGAACAAATATCTACTGATGAAGTAGGTCTTGGAAATACTGTTAAAATATCATATGTAGATGATGAAGATGAAACAGATGAATATAAAATAGTAGGAAGTCAAGAAGCTGATCCATTTGAAAGTAAAATATCAAACGAATCTCCAATTGCTAAAGCACTTTTAGGACATAAAGTAGGAGATATTGTTAAAGTAGATAGCCCAAATGGTAGTTATGATATTAAATTATTAGAAATTGCATAGAACTAGAAATAGTTCTTTTTTTGAAATAATATTTATGTTAAAATGAAATAGGTGATATATTTGGATAATTTTACTAATGAAGATGTAATTACAATGAAATTATTACATTATTTTATTACTGAAAAGAATTATAGTCCTGTAATAGTGCATGGAGCAAAGGATGAAATATGGCTTGAAAATATGAAAGCAGATTATGAAATAATAAGAATTGTTACAGGTTATATTCATAATAATGAACAACTTGGATTTGATGTTTTTAAGACTAAAAAAATAGTAAATAATATAAAAAAGAAAACATTTAATTTAAGTATGAATGTATTAAGCATTTTTTTATCACTTGGAGATAATGTTAATTTGAATGAAGAAAATATAAAAAGTGTAAAAAATATTGATATGATATCAATCAAAGAAGATAAAGATTTACAAAAGTATGACTTTTTATATAGATATTTTCCTGATATTGATAAAAAATTAAAATTTGATGAGAAAGGAATCAGTTTATTTTTAAAGATAACTGATGATATTAATGAAAAAAATATGAATGAAGCTAAGAGAGTAGAAAAAGTTTTTTCACCTAAAGTACCATATATAACTTATATTATTATGACAATTAATATAATTGCATATTTAATTGGAATTATGATTTCTCCAGAAGGACTTTTTGGTACTAATAAACTTTCAATAATTTTATTTGGTAATTTAAAAGCAGCGATTTTAAATGGTGAGTATTATAGACTTATTACTTCATCATTTATACATGCTAATATTTATCATATTGCCTTTAATATGTATGCACTTTGGATATTGGGTAAAGAAACAGAAAGTTATTTTGGACGTGGTAAGTTCCTAATTATTTATTTTTTAAGTGCTTTGGCAAGTAGTCTTTTATCAACACTACTTAATACAGGATATTCTGTTGGCGCAAGTGGAGCTATATTTGGCCTTCTAGGAGCACTTCTATATTTTGGATATAACTATAGAGCATATCTTGGTAATACTTTAATAAATCAAATACTTCCAGTAATTGCAATAAATCTATTCTTAGGTTTTACAGTTAACTCAGTAGATAACTATGGTCATATAGGTGGATTAATCGGAGGATATTTATCATCTATGGCTGTAGGAATTACAACTAAAGATGGAAAAACTAATAATGTAAATGGAATTATTCTTACAATTATGCTCTTTGTATTCTTGATATTTATGACTTTCTTTTATGGAAATATGTAAAGTATTTCCTTTTTTTTATTATTTTTTTAAAATAAAAAATTATATCATGATATAATAAATAATATAGTAAAGGAGTGTTTTATGGAACTTATAATTATATTAATACTAATAGGAATTGTAATATTTGTATATAAAGATTATCATTTTATAGTTTATTTACTAGGAACTTTAGAAATATTTTTTAGACTTATACATTACATTGGAGACAATATAAAATTTATAAATATTAATTCATTTATAAACAAATATATACCTACATCATTATTTGATGTAGTAAGTAAATATACAAGTGGTATAGTAGAAACAATAGCTTCTTGGCTTTTAGTTTTTGCATTTATACTATTACTTATTTATTTAATAAAATATTTATTTAAAATAAAATAATAAAAATTGATATAAATTTGAAAAAAAATCCATTGTAACATTAATTAGTTTATGATAAAATTAAGTTTGAAATGGGGCTTTTTTTATGAGAGAATTTATAAATGATTTTGGAAAAGATAATTTTACTATTATTGCAATAGTAGTTTTAGTTATATTAGTTGCTTTAGTTTTAATATTATTATTTGAAAAATTACAACTTCGAAAATCTATTAAAAATAATACTCGTAAAGCGCTTAATAATATTAATAGTTTTACTAAAGATAATTTTAAAAAAAATAGTACTTCTGAAAGTGAAATAAAAAATAATATTAGTAAAGATATAAAAATTAGTAATGATATAAAAACTGATGTTGAAAAGAAAAATAAGGCTGTAGTTGATAAGAAGATTAATACAATAAAAAATAGACATGATCTTATTAATAGAAAAAATATTGAAGCTTTGAAAAATATAAAGAAAATGGAAGATACTATTACTAGTTTAAATAGCAAAGAGCCTGTAGTAGTTAATTCAAGAAAATATGAAGATATGAAAAAGGAAAATACTAATCTTAATACTAGGCCTATAATACATGAAAAACCTATTCATAAAGACATTAAACCAAGTTATGATTATAATAATTTAAATTATAATAACGAAAAACCATTTAAGGAAGAAGTTGTATATAAAGAAAGTAAGATTACAAAAGAACAGGCAAAGGAAAAACTTAATGAGGTTACTAAGAAGTTAGTTGAGGAAAAGGGAAATAATCATATTACTGTTTTTGAAGAAGAACAGGAAGAAAAATCAATAATAAGTTATGAAGAACTTGTAAAGGCCTCTAAAAACATTGATGAAAAAAATGATAGGCTTTTGGAAGATGAAAAAGAAGCCGCAATTACTTTAGATGAGTTATATAAACCAAAAAAGAAAAAAGAAAAGGTTAAAGCTCCTGTAGTAACAAAAGATAAGGTGTATTCGTCTAGTTATATTTCGCCTGTTTATGGCAGGGTAAAAAATAGTACTTCTAAGGAAAAATATAGTTCAATTAATGATGAAGATAGCGATGCATTTTTAGAAAAATTAAGAAAATTTAGGAATAAATTAGATTAATTTATTCTTTTTCTTTTAAGGGGGATAGTACATGAGAGTAGGAATATATACACTAGGATGTAAAGTTAATACTTATGAAAGTGAGTTTATAATAAGTTTGTTTAAAAATAGAGGTTATGAAATAACCTCTTTTGATGATAATCCAGATATTTATATAATTAATACCTGTACGGTAACTAATAATAGTGATAGAAAAGATAGAAAAGTTATTAATAGTATAAAAAATAAAAAAGGTATAAAAGTAGTATGTGGGTGTTTTGTAGAAAGTGCTAAAGATTATGATTTTTCTGGAATTGATATAGTAATAGGAAACTATAATAAGTCTAATATTGTAGATTATGTAGAAGATTTTATAAAAAACAAAAAACAAATAATAAAAAAAGATAACATAATGCAAGTACCATTCGAAGACATGGAAATTACCCATTTAGAGGATAGAACTAGAGCATTTGTAAAAATACAAGATGGATGCGAAAATTATTGCGCTTACTGCATTATTCCCTTTGTAAGAGGAAGATGTAGATCTAAAGAAAAAGAAAAAGTAATAAAAGAAATAACATCTTTAGTAAATAATGGTTATAAAGAAATAGTTCTAACAGGCATCCATACTGGAAGTTATGGAATAGATTTAAATATTAAATTCTCTGACTTAGTAGAAGAAATACTTGCTATTCCAGGACTTGAAAGACTTAGAATATCTTCCATTGAAATAACAGAACTAGATGATAAGTTTTTTGAGCTCTTAAAGAATCCTAAACTTTGTAATCATTTACATATTCCACTTCAAAATGGTAGTCATAATATACTTAAGGCAATGAATAGGAAATATACTAAAGAAGAGTATAAAAATATAATTGAAAGAATTAGAAAAGTAAGACCTGATATATCTATTACTACTGATTTAATAGTAGGTTTTCCTGGGGAAACAGAAGAAGACTTTAAGGAATGTTTAGACTTTGTAAAAGAAATAAACTTTTCAAAAGTACATGTATTTCCCTTTTCAAAAAGAGATGGTACTAAAGCTGCTAGAATGAAGAATCATATAGATGGATTAACTAAAAAGAATAGAACAAAAAAACTATTAGATTTATCAGATGACCTTGAAAGAAACTATTACAATAAATTTATAGATAAAAACTTAGAGGTTTTAATTGAAAATAAAAAAGGTGATTATTATTATGGACACACTAGTAATTACTTATATTTAAAACTTAAAGGTAACTATAAAGAAAATGAAATATATAGTATTTGTGTAAAAGAAGATATGTTTACACTATAAGTTTGAAATATAAATATAACTATGTTATTATTATCATAAGGAGGGCATTATTATGGAAGATAAATATGGTTATAATGATATTAAAGATGCTTTTGATAATAAAAGTAGAGAAAATTTAGAAAGTAATGAAAAGAAAAGTTTTGTTGAAGAATTAATGGATTCAAGTGATAGATTTAAAGCTAAACCTAAAAGCTATCCTGAACCTATGAACTCATTTGAAGAGAAAAAAAGATTTATATATCAACCTAATGAGTATGAAGAACCTAGAAAGTTTTATTTAGTTAACACTGAAGAAGCTTTAGAGGTAAAGGAAAAAGAAATTTCTAAAGAAAAGAAAATGAGTGCAAGAGGTAAGGCTTTAGTTGCTATAGCTGTTTCTTTGGGAATTGCTGCTGGTGTTGTTATGAGTGCTGATTTAGTGAATCATCCAGAAGATTATTTAACGACTAATCCTAATTTTAATGGTCCAGCTACTATTTCTGAAGTAATAGAAAGAACACCTCAAAATCTAGGTATTGGAGGTAAATAATATGGAAAAAACGAGATATATAACTATTAATGGTTTTGATTTTTTAATAACTGATGAACTTGATTATAATAATAATCACTATGCTTTAGCAATAGATGAAAAAGGAGAAAACACTATTGCAGTTTTAAAAGAAATAGAAAAGGATGGAGAAAAAAGATTAGTATCTGTATATGACGATAGTGAATTAAATGAAGTTTTAACTATGTTTAATAAGAAGAATAACTAATTGCTATTTTTCTTTTTTTTTGTTATAATTTTACTGAATTTGAGGTGATACTATGTTTATAGATGAAGTAAATATCAAAGTAATAGCAGGCTCTGGTGGAGATGGATGTACTGCTTTTAGAAGAGAAAAATATGTTGAGTTTGGAGGACCATTCGGAGGTAATGGTGGACGAGGCTCTAATATAATTTTTGAGGTGGATCCAGGGCTTCGTACTTTAATAGATTTAAGATACAATAAAATTATTAAAGGTAAGCGTGGTGAAAATGGTGAAGGTAAAAATAAAAATGGTAAAAGTGCAAAAGATATTGTAATAAAAGTACCACCTGGAACTGTAGTAACTGATAATGATACAAATCTATTAGTATGTGATTTAAAAGATGATGGTCAAACTTTCGTTATAGCAAAAGGCGGAAGAGGAGGACGAGGTAATACTGCTTTTAAATCACATACTAATAAAGCACCTAACTATTCTGAAAATGGTGAACCAGG
>CAJONL010000038.1 GCA_905235875.1 uncultured Bacilli bacterium | reverse complement strand
GTATTACTACCATAACTAAGTGCTTCTTTAACACTACCTAAAAGTTGTTCTCCTTTAGAAAAAGATACATGAGATCCTATTAATAACATTTTTATCACCATAAAAAGTATAACAAATAAAAAAAGAAGAAACAAGTCTTCTTATACATTAGTAATAATTGGCATATAACCTAATAAAAATAATATTATAATAAAAATTAAACCTAGTAAATATATACAAAAATATGATCTAGCAAAATTTCTTAAATTAATATTTCTAGTACCTCCAAGTGAAAATACTATTAGAAGTATTAAACCTACTAAAGGAACTGCAAAAAGTAATTGATATCCAAAATATCCCCAAGCAGATATTGGTTTATACTCAGTTGGAATATTATTCATAATTTTCCTCCATTTCTTCTAAATAAAATACTAAAACAAACGTAAATAAAACAATTATAAAAAGAAGAGCCACCTTATTTTTTTATTGAATCTATAATGGTATAAATAATACCTGAAACGAATAATGAAGAAGGCATTGACCACCAAAATAAAATAGCTAGTATATCTGAAAAAGTCATGTGATGAAAGCCTTGATCTCCAAAAAAATTCATGTTACCAAAAAAATAATAAAAAAATATAGAAATTGGTAAATAACATATTAAAAATATTAAAATATACTTTTTCATTAAAACATACTCCTATTCATATATTATTTAAAAACTAAATAATCTAAAAAAAGAAGAAACAAGTCTTCTTAATAACTACATTCTTTAGCTGTTCCTACTTTTACGTTATCATCTACTAGTTCATCATAACTAGCTTCTTCAATACCATTACGTCCAGTATCTGTTAAACATACTTTATAAACTGTTTCACCTTCACTATTTTTTTCCACTTTAACGTAACTACCTTCGGAATAATCTTGTCCATATGGACTTGTTACTAAACGATGTTTTGAATCCAAAAGTTTATTAATATCTTCTATATTATACGCATTCTTATTACCATTAAGAAGTACATCATTAGATACAGCCTCAACTACTTGTTTTGCATTTAACACAAATGCTTTTTTTCTAGAATTTTCAAGATATGTTGATACATTAGGTGCTGCTATCATGACTATTGTTGCAAGTATTACAATTACTGCTAAAAGTTCTACTAAAGTAAATCCATTTTTATTTAATCTCATTTTTTAATCCTCCTAAACTACTCTATAACTCTATAAAAATTATATCATCTAATATTTTATTTGTAAACAAATTAATTACTAATTTCTTTTACATCTTTATAAGTTAACTTACTATCGCTTACTGGAGCATTTATATCACCAATAACATGGCATTTATTACCATTGCATGTTTTTATATAAATATATGTTTTACTTACTTTAACACCTTCTTCTAGTTCATCTGTAAATAAAACATAACTATCACTTTTAATTTCTCCATCATAAGGATCTTTTAAATTACTTATTCCATTAATATCCTTTACAAATATTTTACCATTATTAAAATAACTACTATAATTATCATCAGTACTCATTATGTATGCCCTAGAAGATATTAGTTTACAGTTTGATATAAAGCTCATATTACGAGTTCTATCTACTGTATTTAAACTAGGCATAGCTATTAAATATACCATACTAAGTATTACTAAAACTGACAGCACTTCAATCAAAGTAAAACCTTTACTATTCACTAACAGTCACCTCTTCCAATACATTCATTTAATTTTATACTTGTTTTTTTTATTAAATCATGTTTATTTGTGTAACTAGTAGATACTACACTTAAAGTAGTTATTAATAATAATGAAAATAAAATAACACTAAGATAAATCATAGTAGTCTTTGCCATACCTTTATTATTCATATCATTCACCATATTAATTATAGCAAAAATAAACAACAAAAAAAAGATATATTTTTATGTAAATATATCAATAAAATCTTTTGCCCTATCTAAATTAGTTTTAAACCTATCTAATTTATCTTCAAAAGTTAATTTATAACTTTTTTTCATTTCCTCTTTAAATGGTTTTAAATAATTATAATTTCTATTTAAATATTTATACCAAAAAGAATTTTCTCTTAAATATTTAATATATCTAAAATCTCTTTTTAATTCATACTGTACTATTATATTCATTAGTCATCAAAATACCTATACATATCTCTTTTTATAGGATTAATAGCTTTAGGAATACTACTTTCTTTTTCTTTAGCTAAATTACCTATATAATCTATCCCCTTTTGAAGTGACGATAAACTATCTCTAAAACTTGAAACATCCATATTTTTAACTGTATCAAATAAATCTTTAAAAGTAACTACATTATTACTAGTATTATTTAAGTATTTATCCCATACTTCTTTTTTATCACCATATAAAGAGTATAAATTATAAAAATCTTGCCAAGTTCTTTTCCCAGATTCAACATAATTAATTAGATTAGGTTTATCTTTTACAAAATTTTTAAAACTATCTAAGGACATACTATCACCTATAAAATTATATGTTTAAAAGTAAATAATATTTAATTTTTTAAAGTAAGACTTACCCTTTTCTTATCTTTATCAATATCCTTTACATAGCATTTAATAATATCTCCTACCTTAAAGAGGTCACTTGGATGTTTTACAAAACTATTAGACATCTCAGATATATGAATAAGTCCATCATTTTTAAGGCCTATATCCACAAATAAACCAAAATCTACCACATTGCGAACTGTACCTTCAAGCATCATTCCACTCTTTAAATCATCAATAGTTAAAATATCACTTTTTAGAATTGGTGCTACCACTTCATCTCTTGGATCAAGTATTGGTTTTTTTAGTGCTTTTATAATATCATCAAAAGTATATTTGTCAATTTCAAAATCAAGCTCATCATAATTTAAACTTTCTAATTTATCAGCAATATTATCTTTTCCTATATCAGTAACTTTCAAGTTTAATTTATCAAGTATTTTATAAGCATAATCATAACTTTCTGGATGTATACTAGTTTTATCTAATGGATTTAATCCATCTATTATCCGCATAAAACCAATAGACTGTTCATAAGCTTTTTTACTTAATACCCCTTCTATTTCATTTCTATCTTTAAATTTACCAATAATATCTCTTTTATTAAGTATTTTATCAATAGATGATTTAGTAAGTCCTGATACATATGAAAGGATACTACGCGAAGCTGTATTTATATTTACACCTACACTGTTAACTACATTTTCTACAACAAAGCTCAAACTATTTTTTAAATCCTTAGAATTTACATCATGTTGATACATTCCAACACCTATTGATTCAGGTGTTATTTTTACAAGTTCTGATAACGGATCTTGAAGTCTTCTTCCTATACTTATAGCACTTCTTTCAGATACATTTAAACCAGGAAATTCTTCTTTCGCTAAAGAAGATGCGGAGTATACTGAAGCACCAGCTTCATTTACTATTACATATTTTACATTTGTACCTTTTATCACATCAGATATAAACGCTTCACTTTCACGAGAAGCTGTACCATTTCCTATTGCAATTATATCTATATTATATTTATTAATTAAATCAAGTACTATTTTTTTACTTTTTTCTTTTTCATTTTGTGGCTCATGTGGATAAATTACTCCTATTTTTTCAACATTACCAGTTGGAGATAAAACTGCAAGTTTACACCCAGTTCTAAAAGCAGGATCAAATCCTAATACAGTTACATCTTTCACAGGAGGAGTCATTAAAAGATTATGTAAATTTTCTGAAAAGTTTTTAATTGCCAAAACATCTGCTTCATCAGTAAGTTCTTTTCTAATCTCTCTTTCAATTCTAGGAATAATAAGTTTTTTTAAACTATCTTTTAAAGCATCTTCTACAAAATATACACATGGACTTTTATCATTTTTTATAACTTTACTTCTTATATAAGAATATATTTCATCAAAATTATAATCAAATTTTACTTTTAATATTTTTTCTTTTTCACCTCTATTAATAGCTAGAACTCTATACCCTTTGGCATATTTAATACTCTCAGTAAAATCATAATACATTTCATATACTTTATTAGTATCAATACTATTTTTAACTTTACTAGTATTAATCTTACCAGTTTTAAAAATATAATTTCTTATGTATTTTGAATAGTAAGGATTATCTGATATAAATTCTCTAATAATATTAAAAGCACCTTCTAATTTTTGATTATTATCCTCTAATTTACAATTAAAGGTATCAGCAATATCTAAAGGTTTTTTATCAGGAAAAGACATAATTATCTTAGCCAAAGGAAGAAGTCCATTACCCTCTGCAATAACTCCTTTAGTAAGTTTCTTTTCTTTATAAGGACGATATAAATCTTCTATCTCAACCAGCTTTTCACACTTCATAATTTTAGCTTCTAATTCATCAGTAAGCATATCTTTTTCTTTAATTAATCTTATAACATCTTCTTTTCTTTTTAATAGATTAAGTTCATAATTATATCTATCACTAATTTCTTTAATCTGAGTTTCATCAAGCCCTTTAGTAGCCTCTTTTCTATATCTAGCTATAAAAGGAATAGTAGATCCATCCTCTAAAAGTTTTAAAGTATTTTTAATACTAGCAATACCAATATTCAAATTATAACTTAATTCTTTAATTATATTATCATTCATTTTTACCACCATATTTTATTATAAATGAAACAAAAGAAAAAAGAAATAAAAAATCATTTAAGTTCTTCTATTTCTTTTATTGTAAGTCCAGTACATTTTACAATAGACTCTACATCAATTTTTTCTTTTACCATAGCTTTAGCTATTTTAATTTTGGTTTCTTTTCTGCTTCTTCCATCTTATCATCCCCATTACATATAGTATTTAAGTCTTTCCTATCATGTAAAGCAAGCACTAAACAATATTTTTCTACTTCGCTTAACTCTTCTTCATTTTAATACTTATCCACAATTTTTAAAAGGTTTATATGATATTTTTTATATGCTTCATTTTCTACTTCATGTGTATCGACTTCCATTACTTTAAATTCTGATATTGTTTTATTAAATCCATCTTCATAATCAAAATTCAAT
>CAJONL010000037.1 GCA_905235875.1 uncultured Bacilli bacterium | reverse complement strand
TATTAACATATAAAGAAATAAATAAAATAATTGATCATAATAAACCAGTATTATATATACCATTAGCTATGGATGAAGAAGAACATCCATATGATAGTTGCTATGAATGGATTAAAGAAGAAATATCAAGTATAGATATTCCAAATATAGAAATGGTAAAATCATTTGAGGAATTAGAAAAAAAAGATTTTGATAAGTACTCATTAATATATATTGGTGGAGGAAATACTTATAAATTATTAAAAGGTATCAAAGAAACAAAGATTTATGATAAGTTAAAAAAATACATATTAAATGACGGGATAGTATATGGTAGTTCAGCAGGTTCAGTTATATTTGGTAAAGATATTAACATTATAGAAGTGATGGATAAAAATGTAGTGAATTTATCTGACACAAAGGGATTTAATTATTTAAATAACATTTGTATATTTGTTCATTATACTAACTATAGATCTAAGTATTCCGAAGAACAAAATAAAAAGTTATTAGCAAAATATACTAGTTTTATAGTAGGTTACACTGAAAAAAAAGAAAAAGTAATTGCATTTTCTGAAGAAGATACTATTTTTTTTGATGGCAAGAATATAATAGTAATAGGAGAGTTACCATACTATATTTTTGAAAATGGTAAAAAAGAAAAAATAGAAATATAATATATTTTAGAAAAAGGAGTAATATGGAAAAAGTAAATGCTACAGATTATTTAGGAAAAAAAGTAATCATTACAATAGATAGAAATCTAGGTTTCTAAACAGCCAAAATATGAATTTAAGTACATGATAAATTATGGATTTATACCTAATACAGTAAGTGATAATAGTTAAGTATCTTATAGGAATATCCTCTAAAACAAGCACCATACCCACATCACTCATAAATAATCATAGCACTAAAACAATATATTTGTTCTTCACCAAATGAAAAAGATGATACCTCATATTTTATGTCAATAACCTTAATATCATTTTCTTCTAAAAAATCATTTATATCATCCTCTAGGTCTTGCTCATGCATTTCATCAAATATTTTTACTTTCATAATATCACCATTTTTATAGTAATAAAAATTCTTTAAAAAAAGTGTCTAAAATCCTTGATTAAAAAAATAAAAGCATTATAATAAATAACAATTATTACTTTTAAAGGAGGAAATTATGGATAAAAGAAGATTACCTATATTAGTGCTTAAAAATATTATCCTGTTTCCTCATAGTGAGATAAGAATAGAAGTAGAAAATGAAAGTGATAAAGAACTTATCTCTCTAGCAGAATCATACTATAATAAACATATTTTAATTATATATCCTGAAGATGAACTTGAAGAATCTATTGATAAAAATTTATTTCCTAGAATTGGTATTATAGGTTACATTTCCATGAAACTTGATCTTCCAAATAATAAGACTCGTATTGTTATAAAAGGTCTTAATAGGGTAAATGTTACAAGTTATATTGAAGAAGTAGATAATGTAAAAGTATCTACATTTGATGAAATAAAACCTAGAGAAATTAGTGAGATAGAACAAACTGCTTATACAAGGAGTCTTATTAAACAAATAAATTACTATACTGAAAATGTTCCTAATACTAGTAATAGTGTTATGTCTGATATTCTCGGAGTTAATAACATTAATAAAGTGACAGATTTACTTGCTATGTTTTTACCTAATAGTTATGAGCGAAAACTAGAGTATATAAATGAAATAGAACCTACTAGTCGTGTTGTTATGCTTTTAGATGATATATCTCGTGAAGTAAGTTTATATAACCTAGAAAGAGAAATAGATGAAAAAGTTAATAAAAATTTAGAAGAAGAACAAAAAAAATATGTTTTATCTGAAAGAGTAAAAGTTATAAAAGAAGAAATAGGCGAAGGTTTTGATAAAGATTTAGAAATTAATAAATTAAAAGAAAAAAGTAAGTCTTTATACCTTCCAGAGCATATTAAAAAAAGATTAGATTTAGAAATTAAAAGATATGAAATGATGCCTCCTAATAGTAGTGAAATAGGTATGATTAGAACATATATAGATACACTTTTATCTCTTCCTTTTAATA
>CAJONL010000036.1 GCA_905235875.1 uncultured Bacilli bacterium | reverse complement strand
TATTATTTGATGAAAAAATAATAGGTAGTATTCACTTTACACCTGGTGCTTGTTATGATGAAGCTCCAAATAGTAATTCTAGTAGTATTCACTGGGATATGGTTCTAATTCAAAGAGAAGACTATGGTGGAGGATCAATCTATTTTGATGATAAGTTAATTAGAGAAAATGGGATATTTGTAATAGATGAATTAAAACATTTAAATTATAAAAAATAAAATAAATAAAGATAAAAGAAATAGACTTGTATATTAATATAAATAATAATCATACTAAAAATGGTGATATTATGTTATATTTTAAAATAATATTTAGAACTCTATTCTTTTATTTTTTTATTTTAATTGTCTATAGAGTAATGGGAAAAAGAGAAGTGGGAAGCCTATCAATAGTAGATTTAATAGTATCAGTTTTAATAGCAGAACTAGTAGCAATAAGTTTAGAAAACATTAACCAAAATATATTTGTAGTAATAATTCCAATTATGCTTATAACTGTATGTCAAATTGGAGTAGCATTTCTTTCTTTAAAACAAAAAAAGATTAGAAATATATTTGATGGTAAACCTAGTCTCATAATTAGTAAAGGTAAATTAAATATAAAAGAGATGTTTAAACAAAGATATAATCTTGATGATCTATTAACACAGCTAAGAGAAAATAATGTAAAAAGTATTAAAGAAGTAGATTATGCAATATTAGAAACAACTGGTAAACTTTCTGTATTTAGAAAAAATAAAAAAGAAAACATTTTTCCACTTCCCTTAATAGTAGAAGGATCTATTGAATATGATAATTTAAAATTATTAGATAAAGATGAAAAATGGCTTATGGATAATATAAAGGTACCTGTAAGTGATATATTTTATGGGTTTTATAAAGATGAAAGTATTTACATTATTAAACAAAGTGAATTGAACTAAAACTTGTATTTTAGTTTTTTTAATTGTATAATTATTACAATAGGAGAGTTAGTATGAGTGATAGAAATGTTAAAAGATTACTTATATCTTTAATAGTGATGGGATTTTTTGTAATTGGAACAATCTCTGTTGGAACAAGTTATGCACTTTTAACAGATGAAGTAAAAGATAGTAATACTCAAGCTATAAATGTAGGAAGTATAGCCTTAAAACTTACTGAAAATTTTAAAGAAGATTTTAATAGCTTAAATATTTTAAGTGATAAGGAAGGACTAATTTCAGATTCATTATATGAATTTAATATTAAAAATACAGGAACAGGAGCAGCTTTATATAGTTTATATTTAAAAAATGAAGCACCAAGTGGTAAAGTTTTAGATAATAAATATATAAAAGTAGCGATAGATGTAAATGGTGAAAAAAGAGGACCTTTTAATTTAGCTGATATAAATAATACTTTAGTAAAAGAAGAAAAAATAGATGCTAAGGAATTAATATCTTTTAAAATGCAAATGTGGTTAGACGAAAAATATAAGAGTGAACTAGGTAATAATTTAGATAGTAGTGTGTTTTATAGATTAAAAGTTAATGGTACTCAATATATTAAAGGATATAATGATAAACAAAATAGTGAAGTAAGTAATAAAACAGATGAAAATAATATTACTGAGTCTAATAATATTGATGATAATAGTAATGTTAATGATGAGATAAATACTAATAATTTGACAGAATAAATATATTAATTTATAATAAATTAAAACTTTGATTGGAAAAGTACTATTAAAAAGTTTTATAGAGAGTTAACGGTTGGTGAAAGTTAATAAATGATTTAATAGGAAAGACACCAGGAGTGCTTGAAGAATTAAGTAGAACAAGCCGGTAATTCCGTTATAATTTAAAGTGATTATATATTATATATAATAAACTGGGTGGTACCGCGGATTAACAGTTATTCGTCCCTTTTGGATGATAACTGTTTTATTTTGAAAGGAAAAAATATTATGAAAAAAATATATGCGAATGATTTAAATGAAAATATTGGTAAAGAAATAACTTTTAGTGGCTTTGTTGATGTTATAAGAGATAAGAAATGGGTTATGTTTTTAGTACTTAAAGACTCTACTGGTAAAGTTCAAGTAACGATAGAAAAAAGTGAAGAAAAATATAGTTCGATAATAAAGATGCTTTCTAAAGTAACAAAGGATTCAGTAGTAGAGATTAAAGGCTTGGTGAATAAAAATGAAGCTGTAAAACTTGGAGGAATTGAAATTAT
>CAJONL010000035.1 GCA_905235875.1 uncultured Bacilli bacterium | reverse complement strand
TAATTATGGATACTAAAGTAGAATATAAATGTAATAAAACAAGATTTAATACTTCTGGTAGGATAATCGGAGGAACAGTAGAATGTTTATCAGAAATAATAGGAATGCCATATGATAATACTAAATCATTTATTAATAAATATAAGGAAGATGGATTTATTTGGTACTTCGATATATGTGAAATGAATAGTAATGATTTTTATAGAACGCTATTAAGAATGAAACATCTAGGATACTTTGTAAATGTCAAAGCAGTTCTAGTAGGTAGAAAAACTATATATTGTGAAGAAAGAGATATAAAATATACAAAAGCATTAAAGAAAATATTTGAAACTATTCCTATAGTAGAAGATATAGACTTAGGTCATACTTATCCAAAATTTACAATAATAAATGGAAGTGTTGCACATATAGAATACAATAATAATGACTTTAGTATTTATTTTGAAAAATAGATTAGTTTTAGTCTATTTTTTTCTTTTTATCATACTCTTAAATAGAAAGAGAGTGATACTATGGATAAGTTAGAAATAATAAAAAATATTGCTTACCGTACAGGAGGAGATATATATCTAGGAGTAGTCGGAGCAGTACGTACTGGTAAATCTACTTTTATAAAAAAAGTTGTAGAAAATCTAGTAGTACCAAATATTAGTGATGAGTATGAAAAGAAAAGAACTTTAGATGAAATACCACAGTCTTCTGGTGGGAAAACGATAATGACCATAGAACCTAAATTTGTACCAAATAATATAGCTAAAATAAAAATAGATGATTTAACATGTAATATGAGATTAGTAGACTGCGTTGGATACGTAATAGATAATGCTAAAGGATATGAAGATGAAAATGGACCTCGTATGGTTAAAACCCCTTGGTTTCCTGATGAAATACCATTTGTCGAAGCAGCTGAAATAGGTACTGAAAAAGTTATAAAAGACCATTCTACTATAGGTATTATAGTTACTACTGATGGTTCTATCGGAGATTTTACAAGAAATGACTATATCGAGGCTGAAGAAAAAGTAGTAAAAGAATTAAAAGAAATTAATAAACCATTCATAATTGTTTTAAACTCTAAAGATCCTAATTCTGATTCATGTAGAAAGCTTCATAGTGAGCTTAAAGAAAAATATAATGTGCCAGTTCTTCCTATGAATGTATTAAACATGAATGAAGTTGAAGTAACAAGTATTTTACGTGAAGCCTTATATGAATTTCCTGTTACTGAAGTAAATGTTAATATTCCAGAATGGGTTGGGGTACTAAAACCTAATCATTATCTAAAAAAAGAAATAATGGATAAAATAAGAGAAAGCGTTGTTGAAGTAGATAAGATACGTGATGTAGATACGATAATAAGTCATTTTGATGACTGTGACTATATAAAAAAAGCATATACCTCAGAAGTGGATCCTAAAACAGGAATAGTTACCTTAACAATAGATGTAAAAGATGAACTTTATACAGATGTTTTAAATGAAATGATAGATATAGATATTACAGATAAAGCAAGTGTACTTAATATGTTTCAAGATTACAAAGAATCTAAACTTGAATATGAACAGGTTAAAACAGCACTTAAAATGGCTAAACAAACTGGATATGGAGTAGCTAATCCTACTTTAAATGATATGAAGCTAGATAAACCTGAAGTAACAAAACAGGGAAGTAGATATGGAATAAAACTTAAAGCTACAGCACCATCTATTATAATGATAAAAGTAGATGTAGAATCTAGTTTTGAACCAATTATAGGAACTGAAGCTCAAAGTAAAGAGTTAATAGATCATTTAATAAATGATAGTAAAGATAATCCGCAAGGTATATGGGAATCAGAAATATTCGGAAGAAGTCTTGGACAAATAGTAGAAGAAGGTATTAGATCTAAAATATCTATGATGCCAGAAAATATTAGATATAAATTCCAAAGTACTATGTCTAAAGTAGTTAATAAAGGGTCTAATAATCTAATTGCAATAGTTATCTAACTATTGTTTTTTTGTTGATATATAAGGATTTTTGGTTTTATTTCAAACTTTTAGGTTGCAATAAACAAATTAATATTATATAATTTTATATATAGTATAAGAGGTGTCTATATGAGGAAGATTTATACAAGTATTGATATTGGAACCTATGAGGTGAAAGCGGTTACTGTGGAACTATATAATGATAACTTAAATGTTCTTGCAACAGCTTGTGCTAAAACTAAAGGAGTTAAAAAAGGACTAATAGTTGATGCAGGACTTATAACTGCTTCGATAAAAAAGGTTATAAAAATACTTGAAAGTAAACTTGGTACTAAGGTTGAACAAGTTTTAGCAGTAGTTCCTTCTAATAATATAGATATCAATATTGCTATAGGAGAGGTTAATGTTACAACTGAAAATAAACTTATAAATGGAGAAGTTATTTTTTCTTGCCTTCAAAAGTCGCTTAAAAATAATGTTCCTCCAAATATGGAAGTTGTAAGTGTTATGCCTATTGAGTATAAAATAGATAAAAAAAAGAAAGTTAAAAATCCCCTTGGGCTCGAAGGTTCACACTTAGCAGCAAAATCAGTTGTAGTATCAGTTCCATCTAAAAATGTTTATTCGGTAGTAGGAATCTTAGAAAATATAGGACTTGAGGTAGTAGATGTTACAATTTCATCTATTGCAGATTATTTTGCAATTAAAGATCAAGAATATGATAATAGTATTACTTCTTGCGTAAATATTGGAAAAGAAAAGACAGTTATTTCTATATTTAATAAAGGAATTTTAATTAAAGAGAAAATAATAAATTTAGGTGGAGATGATATTGACGATACCATAAGTTTTAATTTTAAAACAATTGAAAAAGAATCTAACAGGATAAAAGAAGAATATGGTATTGCCAATAGAAAGTATGCAGATGGTGATGAAAACTATGAAGTAACTAATAGAATAGGACAAAAGATTGGTATTAATCAGTATATTCTAGCAGAAATGATAGAGTATAAATTAGTAGAAATGCTAAAAAGTATAAAAAATGAAATTAATACCTTAACAAATAGAGAAATTAGTTATATAATGGTAACAGGAGGATTGGGACAGATGCTTGGTTTCAATGCTTTGGTTGAAGATATTTATGGTAGAAAAGGAAGAATTTTAAGCACTAATATAATTGGAATAAGAGAAAATAAGTATTCTACGTCATTTGGTACGATAAAATGCTTTATTAGTAAGTTGGATTTAAGAGAAAAAGAATATACGATGATGGCAGAAGATAAGGTTGAAGATTTACTCAAATCAAGAAAAAAAGTGGGATCTGGCAGTGCACTAGGAAAAATATTTGGAAAAATATTTGATTAAGGAGATGGAGATATGTTTGATTTAGGAATGATGGACCAACTTGCTAAAATAAAAGTAATAGGTGTTGGTGGTGGCGGTGGTAATGCCATTAACCGTATGATTGATGCTGGTGTGCGTGGTGTTGATTTTATTGCTGTAAACACTGATGCTCAAGCACTTAATGCTTCAAAAGCAGAAAATAAAATACAATTAGGTAAACTTGGTGCTGGTGGTGATCCTACAAAAGGAAAAGAAGCTGCAATTAATGCTAAAAAAGAGCTTGAAGAATGTCTTAAAGGATCAGATATGGTATTCATTACCTGTGGAATGGGTGGTGGTACAGGAACAGGTGCTGCTCCAGTTATAGCAGAAATTGCTAAAGGAATGGGCGCTCTTACTGTTGCTATAGTAACTAGGCCTTTCTCATTCGAAGGTAAAAGAAGAATGGATAATGCTTTAAAAGGAATTGAAGATTTAAAAAGACATGTTGATACTTTAATAGTTATTCCTAATGATAGATTAAGAGAAATAATTGATAAATCTACATCTATGCTTGATGCATTTAAAGAGGTTGATAATGTGCTTTTACGTGGTGTTCAATCTATTTCTGATTTAATCGCAGTAGTTGGTTTAGTTAACCTAGACTTCGCAGATATACGTGCAGTAATGGAAAACTCTGGTAATGCAATTATAGGAATTGGTATTGGAATGGGTGAAGATAGAGCGATTGAAGCTGCAAAACAAGCCGTATCATCTCCACTTTTAGAAACATCAATTCATGGTGCAACAGATGCAATTATTAATATTACTGGTGGAGCAAATCTTACACTATTCGAAGCTGAACAGGCTGCAGAAGTAGTAAGAGCAGCAGCTAATACTGATATTAATACAATATTTGGTTCAGTAATCAATGAAAACTTAACTGATGAAGTGATTGTAACTGTAATTGCTACAGGTTTTGATAAAAAGAATAAGCAAAAACCATTATATAATCAAATAGACAAAAAAGAAGAACTTGAAACAGTTTACGTCGATGATGATGAATCAGATGATACAGATTTTGATGCACAAGAAATTGAAATTCCTCAATTTATGCATAGAAATTTTTGAATATAACGTAATTTTAATAAATCCTCTAAAAAGTCAGTAAAAAATACTGGCTTTTTAAATTTATAAAAGTATGGTATAATT
>CAJONL010000034.1 GCA_905235875.1 uncultured Bacilli bacterium | reverse complement strand
TGTGAAAGATATGGATTCTGCCTTAAAACTAAGTGCTGACAATGGTTCTTTAGAGGATTTGATTGTATCTATTACGGCTAAAATTGGTGAAAAAATTAGCTTTAGAAGATTTGAAAAGCTTGAAAAAACAGATGATCAAGTATTTGGAATATACTCTCATATGGGAGGTAAAATTACAGCACTAGTAGTACTTGAAGGAACAAGTGAAGAAGTAAGTTTTGATGTTGCAATGCATACTGCTGCAATGAGACCTACATATTTAAATGAAAATGAAATTCCTAGTGAAGTACTAGAAAAAGAAAAATCTATTATTAAAAATGAATTATTAAATGAAGGTAAGCCAGAAGATAGAATAGAACAAATTATGAATGGTAAAATTAGAAAATTTTATGAAGAAGTTTGTCTTGAAAATCAAATTTATATTAAAGCAGAAAATAAAGAAACTGTTGGTAAATTTGTTTCTAATAATGGTGGTAAACTAATTAAAATGGTAAGATATGAAGTAGGCGAAGGAATGGCAAAAAGAGAAGAAAACTTCGCTGAAGAAGTACAAAGTCAAATTAATGGTTAACATTTTTGACTTTTTTTGGTGGTAATATGAATATAGTATTTTTAGATATAGATGGTGTTTTAATACCAAATAACTATCATGATAAAGAAAATTTAAACATAGATAAAGAAAAACTTTTATTTTTAAAAAGAATAATTGTTGAAACTGAAAGCAAAGTTGTACTAATATCTAATTGGAGATTTTTTAAAGATGAGGATAATGGAACTTTATTTAAGCGTTTAGCAGATATTCTTAGTAATGCTGGTATAAGTATTTATGACTTTACTCCAATAATAAAGCTAAAAATGATTATGAAAGATGATAACATAAGTTTTGATCCCTTTACTATGCGTAGTGGTGAAATATATAAATGGCTTAATGAACATAGTGAAGTAAATAATTTTGTTATCTTAGATGATGAAAATTATTCATATGATTTTTTTGGTTATGATAAAAATTTAGTTTTAACTGACAATACAGTAGGGTTAACAAAAGAAGATTTAAAAAAAGCTATTGACTTATTAAAAAGTAATATAAAGAGAAGATAATTTTACTCTTTTTCTTTATATTTTTCTTTTATTTAATAATTAATTATAGTATAATGTTTGTAAGGAGAGATATATATGAATAATGATTATATAAATATAGCAAAAGAAAGAATGGAAAAAGCAATTGATGCACTTTGTGATAAATTTACAAGTGTTAGAGCAGGTCGTGCAAATCCTAGTATGCTTGATGATGTTATGGTGGAATATTATGGTAATATGACTCCTGTTAAGCAAGTCGCTACAATTTTTGTTCCAGAAGCGAGACAACTTAATATTAAACCTTTTGATAAAACTATGCTTGGAGCTATAGAAAAAGCAATATTTGAAGCTAATCTAGGGGTTACTCCAAGTAATAATGGTGAGTCTATTTTTATTACTATACCTATGCTTACTGAGGAACGTAGGAAAGAATTAGTAAAACAAGTTAAAGAGTTATCTGAAGAAGGAAGAATAAGTATTAGAAACATAAGAAAAGATATAATTGATGATATTAAAAATGATGATTTTTCTGAAGATGAAGAAAGAAGTATTACTGAAAAAATACAAGATATTGTTAATGAATACAATAAAAAAATAGAAAATCTTACTAAAGAAAAAGAAAATGATTTAATGGAAATATAGGGATATATTTCCGTTTTTTATAGGGTGGTTTTATGAATAAATTTGATAATGTTTTAATGTATAAAACAAGATTAAATGTTTTAGATGCTAATACTATATTTTTTATTAGTGATATAGTAAATGATTATTATATATTACGTAAGTATGATACTATTTATAATGAATATGAAGATTTGGTGGCCTTTTCCAAAGAATATGTAGAAGAGAATATGTATACAGTATCAGATTTTTTTGAAAATTCTATATATGTTGGTAAAAATGGTTACTATAAAGATATGATAGAGATTGAAAAATATATATTTGAAACTTTAACTTTGGTTTATAAGGATGAGTTTAATGAGCTTTTATATGATAATATTACTGGGAACTTTTTTATATCTCCATCTAAATATGAAATCGATGATTTTATTTATTCGAAAGATCAAAATACAAAAGTAACATTTAAAAGAGGTTTAGGGAAAAAATAAAGGTGGCTTTATGGAGAAAATTATAATGCATATAGATGTTAATAATGCTTTTTTATCTTGGACTTCAGTTAATCTTCTTAAGAATGGTTATAATGAAGATATTAGAAATAGTTATGCAATAATTGGAGGAGATGAAAGTAAAAGACATGGTATTGTTTTAGCGAAAAGCCCTTTAGCTAAAAAGATTGGAATAAAAACTGCTGAAACTATATTTAGTGCTAAAAGGAAATGTTCTAGTTTAAAAATTTTTCCACCTGACTATAAATTATATAAACAAATGAGTAATAAACTATTTTCTTTAATAAATAAATATACTCCAGATATAGAAATTGCATCGATTGATGAATGCTATTTAGATTATGGAAAAATAAAAAATATGTATGGTGACGAGATAGTATTTGCTAAAAAATTACAAGATGAAATATATAATACTTTAGGTTTTACTGTAAATATAGGTATAGCAAATAATAAACTCTGTGCTAAGATGGCATCTGATTTTGAAAAACCAAATAAGATTCATACTCTCTATAGTTATGAAGTGAAAACTAAGATGTTTCCTCTTCCTATTGAAGATCTTTTTACAGTTGGAAAAAGCACTTCAAATAAACTTAGACAAATAGGAGTTAATACTATTGGAGATTTGGCTAATAAGAAAGAATACGAATTGAAAAAAGTTTTTAAAAACCAATCTAGTTATTTAATTAGAATAGCAAATGGTATTGATGATAGACCTGTTGATAATACTAGTTTTATACCTAAAGGAATAAGTAATGAGGTTACTTTAAGTAAGGATGTAACAAATGTTAATGAATTATATGGATATCTTTCTTATTTATCATTAAAAGTTTCTAAGAGAATAAGAAATGAAAAAAAGTATGCAAGAGTAATATGTGTGATTTTAAAAGATTATAATTTTAAACGTTATTCACATCAAAAAAAACTTAAGAATGGAATTAATAGTTATGATGATATATATATGTATTCAAAAGAAGTATTAAACGAATTTTATAATGGAGAAAAAATTAGATTAATTGGTATTAGATTAGATGATTTAAATGAAATAAGTAATTATCAGATGTCATTTTTTGATAAAAATGTAAGTAATAAAAAAGATGAAATAGATAATATTTTAGATAAAGTAAATAATAAATATGGAAAAGAAGTTTTAAAAAGAGCAAGTTTTCTTGAAAAATGAAAAATATTTATTATAATTAAAGTAGAAATGGAGGTATGTGATATGAAAAAAGATATGAAGACTATACTAGATTTTAACTTTGAGAAACGTACAGTAATACTTAGGTGTGATTTAAATGTCACTATATCTGATGGTATAATACTTGATAATTCTAAGATTAAGGCAAGTTTAAAGACTATTGAATATATCTTGGATAGAGGTGGTAAACTTTTGATAATGTCACACCTAGGCAGAGTAAAAACAAAAGAAGATCTTAGTTTGTATGATATGAGAATAGTCTATAATGAACTTAATAGGCTTCTACCTGGAAAGGTTTCTTTTGTAGATGAAACGAATCCTAAAAAGTTAAAAAAGCCTCTTTCTAAACTTGAATATGGAAAGGCAATTTTAATGCAAAATACGAGATATGAAGATTTAAATGGAAATAAAGAAAGTGGTTGTGACTTAAAACTTAGTAAAGGATGGTCAAAACTTGGTGAATTCTTTATAAACGATGCTTTTGCTACAAGTCATAGAAAACATGCGTCTAATTTTGGTATATCATTTTATCTTCCAAGTGGAGTTGGTTTTTTAGTACTAAAAGAAATAGAAAATTTAAATATACTTGATGATCCTAAAAGACCTTTTGTTGTAATTATGGGTGGTGCAAAATTATCTGATAAAGTAGGAGTTATTGAGTCTTTAATAAAAAAAGTAGATTACATATTAATTGGAGGAGCAATGAGTTATACTTTTTTAAAAGCGAAAGGGTATAACGTTGGAAGAAGCCCAGTTGAATATGAAAAGTTAGATTATTGTAAAGCACTTATTGATAGATATGAAGAAAAAATTATACTTCCTACTGATTTATATGGAGTTTTTAGTGATGAAAAAGATGCAGATGTAATTTTTAATGATATTAATAACATAGCTGATAGTTTTGCAGGAATGGATATCGGAGACGAAACTATAAAAAAATATATTTCAATTTTAAAGAATACTAATACAGTATTTTGGAATGGTCCACTCGGTGTATACGAAAATAAAAATTTTAGAAAAGGTACAGAAAAAATACTAAAATATATTACAGATAATGTTGATATAATTATTTTAGGTGGTGGTGATATAGTTGGATGTGCTAATATTTTAGGATATTCTGATAAAATTACCTTTTCTTCTACAGGTGGTGGAGCAACATTAAAATATTTAGAAAATCATAATTTGCCAGGACTTCAAAATATGAATTTTTAAAAAAAAGTGTCAATCGACAAAAAAAGCTAAAATAAACTCTAGAACTTATAAAAAAATTGTAGTAAAATCAATTATGCGTGGTAGTAAGGAAGGAGAAAACATGAACACGATTAAATTACTTTTAGTGGATGATAACAAAAGTTTGACATCCATGATTAAGGAGTACTTTAGTAGTAATCACGCAGATATAGAAGTTCTTTATACTGCAGGCGATGGTAGAGAAGGTTTAGAAATATTGAAGGAACATGGTGATGAGATAGACTTGATGGTTTTAGATTTAGTTATGCCTAAAAAAGATGGAATAGCAGTTCTAAATGAAATGAATAGTTTAGGAATAAGAAAAAATGTAATAGTGCTAACATCTTATAATAATCCTGATACAATAAGACAAGTATCAGAAGCAGGTGTTAATTATTACTTATTGAAACCATTTGAATTACCAGAACTTGAAAAAAGAATTATCGAAGTATCAAATACAAGTAGTAGTAAAAACAATGCAATTAATCTTTTAAATTATAATCTTCAAGTATCAATTACTAATATTTTACATGAATTAGGTGTCCCATCTCATATAAAAGGATATCAATATATTAGAGAGTCAATAATGGTTGTGTATAATAATCCTGAAATAGTTGGAGGGATAACTAAAGAACTTTATCCAGAAGTTGCTAAAAAGTATGATACGACTGTATCAAGAGTAGAAAGAGCAATAAGACATGCAATTGAAGTTTCATGGAATAGAGGTAGTTGGGATCTTATGGAAGATATATTTGGACATAGCATTGATATTGATAAAGCTAAACCTACTAATAGTGAATTTATCGTAACCATTGCTGATAAACTTAAACTAGAACTAGGAAAAGTAGTAATGTAACAAAGATGAGAGACTGTCTTTGTTTTTTTGTAATTTATAAAAGTACTTAAATAGTAATAGATAATACTTATTTTATATTTGTTAATTATTGACTAAATAAAAAAAAAGTATTATACTTTAATTATAAAAATAGTTAAGGAGGCTCACTTTATGGAACGAAAAATAACAAATTATCTTAAAAAATGGAAAAATGATAGCTATAAAAAACCTCTTTTGATTTATGGTACTACAGGTGTGGGCAAGACTTTTACTACTTTGGAGTTTGGTAAGAAAGAGTATAAAAATATTGTTTATTTTGATTCTTTTAATAACTTAGAGCTAAATTATGTAATAGAAAAGAATACTACTATTGATAAATTATTAAGAGGACTTTCTGCTATATCTTTGGAAACTATTCTAAAAGATGATACATTAATTATATTTGATAATGTTACTGATAAAATAATTAGTTCTATTACTAAGGTATTTGCAAATAATTCTAGTTACAATATTATTATGCTTACTAATAATAATGTTATAGCTAAGAAGCATAAAACTGAATTTATTAATTATAAAGAAATGGAACTTGTTTCTTTTCCTGAGTTTTTAAAATATATGGATAAAGAACAGCTTATAGAGTTTATTGAACTATCTTTTAAGAGCAATAAGCCTATGCCATTTCATACTCTAGCAGTAGAACTTTATAATGACTACATTATAACTGGTGGTTATCCTAATGCTATTGTAGAATTTAAGAATACTAGTGACTTTAATCTTCTTTCAGATGTTCACGAAAAAAACATTAAACTTTTAAAATATAAACTTTTAAAGATGGATAATTTAATTGATATAAAGAGAGGTCAAGAGGTTTATAATAACATAGCTATTCAGCTTTTAAAAGATAATAAGAAATTTCAATATGGTTCAATTAAACAAGGTGCAAGAAGTAAAGAATATGAAAAATCTATAGATTTTATGATAAAGAATGATTTACTTATAAAAAGTAACAGATTAAGAGAGCTTAAAGTCCCTTTAAGTAAGGTGAAAGATGAAGAAAACTTTAAGCTATATTATAATGATTCCGGGATATTATTCAAAAAAATGAATGTAAGCTCTAATAGACTTCTTACAAATGATAAGCTTTTAGAGACTTTATATGAAAATAATGCTGTATCAACTCTTATTTCAAATGGATTTAATGTTTATCATTATCACTCTGGGGGTAAAGCATTAATTGATATTGTAATTCAAACCAGAAATGGTAAAATAATTCCGATTGAAATACTTCATAATGGAATAAATAATAAATCTAAGAGTATGACTTTATCTTTGAAAAAGTATGACCTTCCATTAGGAATTCGTCTTGGTGGAGATGAGTTTAAGGTTAAAAATAATATAAAGTATGTTCCGTGTTATGCTGCTTTTTGTATAAGCGATGATATTTAAAAGTCAATATTTTCTTGACTTTTTTTCTTTTTTTTGATATAATTTTAGTCAGTTTTTAAGAAGGGGGCTTTATGATGGAAGAATTTAAAACTACAGCAAAGTATAAAAATACTTTAAGAGTTTATTTTAAGAGCTTTTTAAGTATTGTTGGTGAAAACTATATTTTTATGGATTCTAAAGATCAAAATTTGATTGTTAACAAGTTTGATTCATTTTACTATCCTAGAAAAAATAAAATTACTTTAGAAATAGCAGATCTTATTGATAGAATTAAAAAGAATGATAAAATTACTCCTGAAGAAGTATTTGCACTTATATCTGCAAATGAAGAATTGCGTTTTATTTTTGAAATTGATGAATATAAAAATGAAAATATAACTAATAAAAATTATATAAAAGAAGGCACTGATATAGTTTCGATTTATATTAATGATGCATGCTCATTTAGTTTATTATCACCTGAAGAAGAAATTGAACTTGCTAAAAGAATTGAACAGGGTGATACTAATGCTAAAGATAAGTTTATTAATGCTAACCTAAAATTAGTGATATCAATTGCAAAAACTTTTCTAGGTCGTGGTTTGGAATATACAGATTTAATTCAAGAAGGAAATATTGGCTTAATGAAAGCTGTAGATAGATTTGATTATAGGAAAGGATGTAAATTTTCAACTTATGCAACGTGGTGGATTAAACAAAATATTAATCGTGCAATTGCTGATAAGGGCAAAACAATTAGAGTTCCGGTTTACTATAATGAAGCTATAAGTAAAATTAGAAATGCAGCAGATAAATTAAGTAAGAATAATCCTGAGTTTTCAGATTTTGATTTAGCAAATTTAACTGGCTTTTCAATTGAAAAAATAAGAGATTTAAGAGTTTTGGAACAACCAGTTATTTCACTTGATACTCCAATTGGGGAAAATGATGATATAACACTTCGTGATGCTATTTCTGACGTTAAGTCTTCTAATCCAGAGTTTTGTGTTATAAATAATGATTTAAAAGAAAAAATTTCATTTGTATTGGAAAATTTATCTGAGAGGGAAAGAAAGATTCTTATTTTAAGATTTGGACTTGATGGGAGAAAACCGATGACACTAGTAGAAGTTGGTGAAGTTTTTAATGTTACAAGGGAAAGAATAAGACAGATTGAAAAAAATGCTCTCAAGAAATTAAAGCATCCTTCAAATGCAAAATATTTATTAGATTCTGTTGAAAAAGCAAGAAAAATTAACAAATAGTTTATAGGGGGTATATTTATGAAGAAAGTTAACAATAATGATGCAAAATTATATAATATTAATTTAAGCAATTATTTAAAATCTTTTTTAAATAGATTGGAAAAATATAATATTAATTTTAGTTATGATGAAATAATGAGAATTATTAATAAGTTTAGCTCATTTAGTTATAAAGAAAAAGTTGGAATAATTGATTCAATAAATAATTTTGTTTCAGAAGTTGAAAAAAAGAACGACTTAGAACAAGAAACTATTATTGAAAATCTTTTACTTGATCACAAATTAAGTTTTATATTAGAAAGTCCTGAAGGAAATGAAGTAAGTAGTTTTGATGTTAAAGGAAATAATGATCTTATTAGAAGCTATATAAGGGATTTTTCTAGGTTTAAACTTTTGTCACATGAAGAAGAGATTGAACTGATTAAAAAAATAAATAATGGTGATAAAGAAGCTAAAGAATTATTTATAAATTCTAATTTAAGGTTAGTGGTATCTATTGCAAAGAGATATCAAGGGAATGGGTTAGATTTCCTTGATTTAATTCAAGAAGGTAATATAGGATTATTAAAAGCTTTAGATAAATATGATTATACTAAGGGATACAAATTTTCAACTTATGCAACATGGTGGATAAGACAAATGGTTTCTAGAAGTTTAATTGATAAGGGACATAATATACGTATTCCCGTTCATTTAGCTGAAGCAATTAATAAACTTGAAAAAATAGATAATTATTATTCAAAAATGAATGGTGGGCATTTAACTGATGAAGAATTATCAGATTTATCTGGAATTCCTGTTAAAAAAGTAGAAGAAATCAGGTCAATTAGACAAGATTGTATATCATTGGATACTCCAATTGGTGAAGAAAAAGATACAACTATCAAAGAATTTGTGGCTGATGTGTCGGACGATACTCCTGAAGAATTGGCTATGAAAAATGCACTAAGAGATAGTCTGTTAAATGTTTTAGATTCGTTAACTGAAAGAGAAAAAAACATTCTTATTGATAGATATGGATTAGATGATGGTAAGTTTAAAACTCTTGAAGTGATAGGCAAAAAGTATAATATTACTAGAGAAAGAGTAAGACAAATTGAATCTAAAGCTCTAAGAAGATTAAGACATCCTTCAAGAGCAAAAAAATTATATGATTATATTGATAGAGATGCTAAAAAAAGATAAGCTATTTTAGTAATAGTTTTTCTTTTTTTATATAAAAAATAAGAAAAAAGTGTTGCATTTAACATATTATTATGTTAGAATTAATTCTGTGTGACTGCTTTGATGTACAAGGTTGCTGATACACCAGGAAGAGTTGCTGGAATAATTCAGGTTTTTGTACGGAGCAAGTCTATACTAGATATAGGCGAAGGGAGGAAAGATAATGTCAAATTCATTAGTTCGTATTAAACTAAAAAGTTTTGATCACAGAATCTTAGATAATGCTGCAGGTAAAATTGTGGAAACTATCAAAAGAGCTGGAGGACAAATTAGTGGTCCAGTACCATTACCTACAGAAATTGAAAAAATAACAATTTTAAGATCTGTACACAAGTATAAAGATTCTCGTCAACAATATGAAATGCGTACTCACAAGAGATTGATTGATATTAAAAATCCAAGTAAAGAGGTTATCGATGTTGTTAAGAGACTAGATATACCAAGTGGTGTGAACATTCAAATTGTTCAAAAATAAAAAAATATAAAGGAGAAAGAAAATGAAAGGAATCTTAGGTAGAAAAGTTGGGATGACTGAAGTTTTTGCTACTGATGGTAAGCTTGTTCCAGTAACTGTTATTGAAATTGAACCTAATATTGTAACACAAATCAAAACAAAAGATAATGATGGTTATGATGCTATTCAATTAGGTTTTGATACAGTTAAAGAAAAAGTTAGCAATAAGCCTAAACTTGGTCATACTAAAAAAGCAAATTCTGCTCCTAAGCGCTTCTTAAGAGAAATTCGTGGAGTAGATACTAAAGCTTATACTTTAGGTACTGAAGTAAAAGCTGATTTATTTGAAGCTGGTGAAATCGTAGATGTAACTGGTATTAGTAAAGGTAAAGGATATCAAGGGGTAATTAAGAAAAACAACCAACATCGTGGTCCAATGGCACATGGTTCTAAATATCATAGAGGTGTAGGATCACTTGGTACTATGAGACCAATGAGGGTTCTTCCAGGAAAGGCACTTCCATCTCATATGGGTGCTAATAGAGTTACTATTCAAAATTTAGAAATTATTAAAGTTGACACAAAAGATAATTATATTTTAGTAAAGGGAAGTATTCCTGGTCCTAAAAAGGGATTAGTTATTATTAAAAGCGCTGTTAAGACTGATGAAAAAAGAGATGCTTTTGAATTAATTTCTTATGAAACTGAAGAAGTAACAGAAGAAACTGAAAATACTGAAGCAGTAGAAAACACTCCAGAAACAAAGGAAGAAACTGCTGAAGAAATTAAAGAAGAAAGTTCTGAAGAAGTAAAAAATACTGAAACTAAAGAAGAATCTTCAGAAACAAAAGAAGCATAAGGAGGTCCTTATAAATGAAATATGATCTTATGAATCTTAACGGTGAAAAAGTAAAAGATGTTAACTTAGATAAAAATATATTTGGAATAGAACCTAATGATGTTTGTGTTAAAGATGCAGTAGTACTTGCTAGAGCAGCTTTAAGACAAGGAACTCATAAAACTAAGACTCGTAGTGAAGTATCTGGTGGTGGTAAAAAACCATGGAGACAAAAAGGTACTGGTAGAGCTCGTCAAGGATCAATTAGAGCTGTACAATGGGTTGGTGGTGGAATAGCTCTAGGACCAGTTCCAAGAGATTATTCTAAAAAACAAAATAGAAAAGAAAGAAAACTTGCTTTAAAGAGTGCTTATACTTATAAAGCAAAAGAAAATAATATAGTTTTAGTAGATAAACTTGATATTAAAACTCCTAAGACTAAAGATATGGTTGATGTTTTAAAGAAACTAAACTTAAATAATGAAAAAACATTAGTAATTGTTAAAGAATATAATGAAAATGTAATACTTGCTTCTCGTAATCTAAAAAATATTTATTTAGAAACTGTAAGTGAAGTAAGTGTGCTAGATATTATGAGTGCTAAAAAACTTCTTATTGAAGAAGCAGCACTAGAAAAAATAAAGGAGGTGCTTAAATAATGAATACTAAATATTTAGATGTTATTAAGGCACCAGTTGTAACTGAAAAATCAGCTTTACTTGGAGAACAAAATGTTTATTCATTTTATGTAGATCCTAAAGCTAATAAAACTGAAATTAAACTTGCGATTGAAAAAATATTTAATGTAAAAGTTGTGGATATTAGAACTATTAATGTTCATCCAAAGAAAAGAAGAGTAGGACGTTATACAGGTCTTACTAATAAGAAAAAGAAAGCAATTGTTAAACTTAGTGAAGGGCAAACAATTGAGCTTTAATTAGGGAGGAAAATGATATGGCTATAAAAAATTATAAACCAACTACTCCAGGAAGAAGAGGAATGAGCAGCCTTTCAAATGAAGAAATTACAACTAATAAACCTGAAAAAAGTTTACTTGAAGTTAAAATAAAAAAGGCTGGTAGAAATAATCAAGGTAGAATTACTGTAAGACATCAAGGTGGAGGAGAAAAAAGAAAATATCGTAAGATTGATTTTAAAAGAAATAAATTTAACATTGAAGGTATTGTAGCAACTATTGAATATGATCCAAATAGAAGTGCTAATATAGCTTTAATTAACTACATAGATGGTGAAAAAAGATATATTATTGCACCAAAAGGATTAAAAGTTGGAATGAGAATTATATCAGGAGAAAAAGTTGATATAAAAGTTGGTAATGCATTACCACTTGCATCTATTCCAGAAGGTACTACAGTTCATAATATTGAACTTAAGCCTGGAAAGGGAGCAGAACTTGTAAGATCTGCTGGAGCTTCTGCTCAAATTCTAGGTAGAGAAGATAAATATGTATTAATTAGACTTACATCAGGAGAAGTTAGAAAAGTTCTTGGAACTTGCATGGCTACTATTGGTGAAGTAGGAAATGAAGATTATTCGTTAGTTAATTTAGGAAAAGCAGGAAGAAAAAGACATATGGGAATTAGACCTACAGTTCGTGGATCTGTTATGAACCCTAATGATCACC
>CAJONL010000033.1 GCA_905235875.1 uncultured Bacilli bacterium | reverse complement strand
TTAGTGCTTCTGCTGTACCATTATCATTTATATCAAATTCTTCTGGAACTAATGCACAACATGCACCACAGCCTATGCATAAATTATCTAATACTTTTGCTTTCATTTTTACCTCCTTTTTATAAATTATATACTATTTTTAATAAAATTTAAATGTTTAATTTTTAATATATTTATGCTATAATTTTTTTATAATATATAATAAAGGTGATTTTATATGAGTACTAGAATGGATAAATATAATACTGATGTTAAAAGTCGTACTAATAAAAATGAAAAACTTTATGAAAAATTAGGAGATATTTCAATAAACTATGATTTTATTGATGTAGATAATGCTTTAGAATTAAATCCCAATGATAGAATTAAATCTACTAGAGAAAGTTATAAAAAGCATAGAGAGTTAAATAATATTTTAAATAAAAAAGAATATAGAGAAAAAACATTCGAAGAAGAGGTAATTCCTAAAGAAAATAGAGTATACGATATAAATGAGATGCTTAAAAGTGCTAGAGATGAACTAGATGAAAGTAAGAATAAAAAAAGATTAATTAATACTGAGTATAATATATTAACTAAATTAGATATAAAAAAAATTAATGATAATTATAGAAAAGAAGATTTAAGATCTTTGATAGATGATATTTATGAAAAAGAAAAACCTAAGAGGAGTGTAAAAAAAAGATTATCAACTGATGAACTTTTATCTAATTTATTAGATGATGTAGATGATCTTAAGGATGATGTAAAACTTAAAGAGGAACTTAGTAAGGATATTTTAGATAGAACTTTTGCTGAAGAAGGAACTATTCCAATTACTGAGGAAATAAAAGATATTGGTACTGAAATTGATAAAAATGATAAAACTGATGACATAGAAGAAAAAAATGAAATTCAAGAAGATAATATAAATAATAATGAAATACCTGAATCTATTCATGATAATGAAGATGATAATGAGATGTTTATCTTTGATGATTTAAAGGATAAAAGAAAAAAGAAAAGAAAACAAAAAAGAAAAGAAACTGATGATGAAATAGATGAAATAATAAAAGAAGAAGCTATAAAAGAAGATGGTATTGATTATGATAATATAAAAAAAGAAGGAAATGGTTTATTAATTGCTATAATTATAGTGGTAATTTTAATTCTTGGTACGGTAGGTTTCTTCTTATATGAATACTTTTTAAGTAATTAAGCACTAATGTGCTTTTTTTATTTATAAAAGTTAAAAATATAATTATTTCTTTTTTTTTACGTATACTATTAATGGTGATATTATGACATTAAAAAGAATTAAAATTATAAGTTTTTTTATGATTATACTATTATCATTTTTATTTCACTTTTTATATGAGTTTTTTCCAAATTTTATATTTTCTATATTGTTTCCAGTTAATGAAAGTATTTGGGAACATATGAAACTTTTGTATAGTGGATTTATAATTTGGGGAATATTTGAGTATTATTTAATTAAAAAAAATAATATTAAAGTTAATAATTATATTAAAAATTTATTTTTTATGAGTATTACCTCTGTAATTATTTATTTAATAATTTATATACCTTTATATAATATATTTAAAGATAACATGATAATTAATATATCCCTTTTAATAATAGTAATTCTTTTAGAAGAGATAATTAATTATTATATGCTGCTTAGAGATGAAAAAAAGTCTCTTAATATGGTTTTTATAACATTAATAGTGCTAGGATATGTAGTTTTTACTACATTAACATATTTTCCAATTAAAAACTATATTTTTTATGATAATAATTCTAATAGGTATGGTGTAAACATAAAAAATTAGTATGTAAATAATTATGTAAAATAGTTGTTAAAAAAATAAACATTATTGACAATATATATTGTAAAATGATTTAATCAAGTTAAGATATAGTAGGAGTTGATACTAATGAAGAAAGTATTGTTTATTATTAGTTTTGTAATGATTACAGCATTTATTTCAAATGTAAATGCTGAGGAAAAAATATTAGTTCCATTTTTTGGTGATAATGATACCACTAATGTTACTAATGGTTCAGTTACATTTCCAGATAGCTTGATTAAAATTGGTGATACTGTTAAGGTTACTGTTATGTCTTGTAATACTGATAGTGCAAGTACTAATAATGGAATTGTAACTTTTAGTAAAGCTAATTGTACAACTGAAGGATTATCTCTTTCTTGGTCAAGCTCTAATCAATCGGTTGCAACAGTTTCTAATGGAAATATTTCATTTCTTGGGTATGGTACAACAGTTATAACTGCTTCAAGTGATGGTTATTCTCCAGTTAATATGTCTTTAACTCTTGAAAAAGAATCTTATAATACTTCAACTGCTGATTCTGAAGAAATTCCTAATCTTGAAGATGAGGAAGCTAAAATAGTTGAAAAAGATAAGACTGCGAAAAAGAAAAACAATTCAAGTAAATCTAATTCTTCATTAGTTCCAAAAACATCTTATGTTGGAAAGCAAACCTCTGCTAATCCTCCTACAGGAATTGATAATGCGCTTATTTATGTAATTCCTATGTTGTTACTAGGAGTAAGTGCAGTAATATTTAAATCTAAGTATGCTAATTAAGAAAGATATAAATTCTTTCTTTTTTTTTGAAAAAATATTGAAACTGTTTTTTAAATAGTGTATTATATTAAGTTAAGAAAATCATAAATGGAGGGTATAATGAGGAGTGTTTGGTTGACGCTTGCTATACTTGTAATGTTTTTATTACCAGTTAAAATAGTTTTTGCAAGTGAAGAAGTTAAAGATTTGGAAAATGTAAATGAAGTTAATGAAACAAATGAAGAAGGATTAATAGATAATGAAAGTGATATAAAACAAATAGATAATAATACTAGTGATGCTACAAATAATAATATTACTATGTTTGAAAAGGAAGTCTCTTCATATAAAGTTATAGTTCATTATTTAAGTAGTGATGGTATAAAACTTAAGGATGATTTAATTTTAGAAAAAAATAATAACGAGAATTATGATATAGATATTTTAGATATAGATGATTATTTGTTTAATAGTTCAGATAAAGATTTAAGTGGTATTATTAATGGTAGTGATGTGGAAATTACACTTATTTATATTAAGGATGAAACTATTGATATTGATGATAATAAAAAAGAATTGGATTCTAATAATTATATAGAAAATGATGAAAGTGAAGAAAAAGTAACTGATGGTAATTTTATTTCGTTTGTATCAATACCTGAAGAGAATGCTCAAAAAGAGTTTGTAAATCCTGATACTATAGATAATGTTGATTTATACTTTGGATTAATCTTTATATCCTTTAATTTAATATTATCTTTATTCATTGCTAAAAAGTATTGTCTTAGTTTTAATATTAATTAATTTTTATAAAAATAAGGAGTTAGTATGGACGATATTGATAGACTAATCGATTCGCTTTCTAAAACCAAATTTAGAGGCTGTTTTCATCTAAATAACAAAATGAAGACTTATGTGAAGAATAAGGGATTGAACACTATAAAAAGTCATGCTTATGACTTTATAAATAAAAGACTTAAACCTGCTATTATTTTAAATGATGGAAAGCAGACACCTTATCGTCAAACGCATCCTGTATTTGTTGCTCAACATGCTAATGGTTTTTGTTGCAGGGGGTGTCTTTATAAAATTCATAAAATTGAAAAAGGAAGAGAACTTACTAAAGATGAAGTAGATTATATAGTAAATTTTATAATGCGCTGGATAGAAAGGGAAGTATATGGAAAATAGATGCAGTTGGTGTAATAAAAATAATCCTTTATATATCAAGTATCATGATAAGGAGTGGGGAGTACTTAATACTAGTGATTCCTATCTTTATGAAATGCTTATTTTAGAATCTTTTCAAGCAGGACTTTCTTGGGAGTGTGTTTTAAATAAAAGAAATGCTTTTAGAAAAGTATATGATAATTTTAATATAGATAAGGTAATTACTTATGATGATAATAAAATTAATAGTTTGATTAATAATAAAGAAATTATTAGAAATAAAAGAAAAATACTTGCTAGTATTAATAATAGTAAAATATTTAAAGATATAGTAAAGGAATATGGCTCATTTTATAATTACTTATGTACTTTTACTAAAGGTAAAATATATTATGAAAATAAAGTTACAAGCCCTTTATCAGATTTAATATCAGATGATTTAAGAAAGCGTGGTATGACTTTTGTAGGAAGTACTATAATTTATAGTTATTTACAAGCAATAGGCATAATTAATTCTCATGAAAAGACTTGTTTTTTATATAAAAATAAAAAGAATTAGATTCTATTTTATATAGATAGGTTTTTCTAATTCTTTTTTTATTAAAGTTTCATCGTTAGTAATTAAAGAATATATTTTAAGCACTCTATATTCTATATCTAAAAGATTACTATTAGTACTTTTATAATTTGTAATTAAAGGAATAATTATTTCTTTTTTTATTTTATTTAAGTATTTTTTACCATTTGTAGTAAATCCTAATATTCTTATGTAATCTATAGGAAGTTTTGCTTCTTCTTTAGTTAGACTACATAGTATATGAGTAAACATTCTAGAAAGTTTATTATAAGTATATCTTTTAGTCTTTATATGTTTTATTAAATCTTCTTTATTGTTAGCTTTTTCTATATATTTATATATTCTTTTATCTATTCCTTCATCTACAGTCATATATTTATCAATATTAGTACTAATTATTTTATATTTTAATAGATTAAAATAGTCTAAGTTTTTATATATAAGTTTATCGTCATAATTTATAAATTTTTTAATATCTTTATTATCATTAATTAAATCTCTTATTTCACTAGCACTCTTAATAATACCTTTATTATTTCCATGGAAATTTGTAGTTCTTTTAATAGTCTCTGCTTTTATTTTATAATTATTTTTAATTATTTCTTTAATATAAGATATACCAAGAAGATCATTAGGACTATCTATTTTTCTATATCCCATATCTTTAATAGCCAGACTTAGACTAGTAGGGTAGTTATTTCCTTTATCTAGATATTTTTTTACTTTTAGATCAAACTCTTTATTATTTATTTGTAATTTTGCTATGTCTTTTAGTAAGTTTATATTATTAGATTCGCTACCAAATATTAATTTTTCTATCTTTAATTCATTTAATATTTCAAGTGCACCTTTAGAAAAAATATCAGCACTTTGTGTTGAGTAAACAAATGGTAGTTCTAGTACTAAATCAACACCATTTTCAAGGAGTGTTTTTGTTTTATCCCATTTATTTAGTACAGATATATCTCCTCTTTGGGTAAAAGATGTTGATATTACTGCGATAATAATACTATCAGGATATTTTTCTTTTATTTTGTCTATGTGATACTTATGTCCTAGATGAAAAGGATTATATTCACCAATTATTCCAATTATATTCATATTATCCTCCTAAAACACCTATATTATATAAAAAACTTGAGCATATTTCAATATTATGTTACCATATCATATTGTCGGTGATACTATGAGAAGAAAAATTAAATATATTAAATTTGAAAATGGTAGAAGTTTTATCATTGATCTTGATAAATTAAGTGGTATAAAAAATGATTTAGATTACTTTGCTGAAAATTATTTATCTGATATAGATTTTTCGGAAAACTTATCTATTTCTGAAATTAAAACTAATAATAATATCGAAGGATTTTTAGATAATATGACTTTAATAGAGAAAGTTACTCATAATAGTAAAGAGATAAAGGATAGAAAATTAAAAAATAGAATTATTAATTTATATAATGGTTATAAATATATATTAGAAAAAAATAAGATAAATAAAGAAAATTTAAAAGTGCTTTATGATATCTTATCATTTAATCTATTAAGTGATGATGATAAAAATAAAATGGGAGAGTTTTATAGACTAGAAGATGTAAATATATTTTATTCAAGTAATGTTACTAAAGCTCCTGATAAAGGAGTAAGTCCTAGTAATATAGATAGTTTAATGGATAAATACTTTATGTATCTAGATGATAAAAGTGATATTAATAATATGACTGATTTATATATAAAATCTATTATAGCTCATTTGTTTTTTGTATATATTCATCCATATTATGATATAAATGGAAGAAGTTCAAGAACTACTTCGATGTGGTACTTATTAAATAATGATGCTACTCCATATATTTTATTTAATAGAGCAATATTTAATGATAAAGTAAATTATTATAATAAGATTAGATATTCCAAGAATACTGGTGATGTCACAAATTTTATTAAGTATATGATTAATAATATTAGATTAGAATTTGAAAAAGAATATGTATTTAGATCTATAAAAGAAAATAGTAAAGATAGCATTACTATAACTGATTATAGTGCAATACTTAATATATTATCTATGAAAGGGTTAAGAACTTTAAAAGATTTTACTAGTATATATAATATTAAAAATGAAAAGAAAAGTCCTAGAGATATATATAAAGAAATGATTTGTCCTCTTTTAGAAAAAGAAATTATAATAAAAGAAAAAGAAACTAATAGTTATTATAGTAAAGAAAATAAAAACTTTATATTTAGTTTAAATGATAAATATATAGATATAGATAAAAGCATGGTACGTAGTATAAAATTATAATAATAATTATTATTAAATTATATACTTATTCCTTATATTTATTGTTTTTAATAAAATCTCTCATTATTTTAGTAATAGCTCTTTTTTCAATCCTAGATACATAACTACGGGAAATATTTAATTCTTTAGCTATTTCCTTTTGTGTTTTTTCATCGTTATTATAAAGACCATATCTTTTAATAATTATTTCTTTTTCTTTTGAATCAAGACTGTTTAGGCATTTATTTAAATATGAGATACTTTCTTTTTTAAATAAATCTTCTGTATAATCCTCAGGAGTAGTTTTTAAAACATCTAAAATAGTAATATCATTTCCTTCTTTATCGTAACCAATAGGTTCATCTAAAGAAATGTTATTATTATTTTTTTTATTTTTTCTAAAATGCATAAGTAGTTCATTTTCAATACATCTAGCAGCATATGTTGCAAGTTTAACATTTGGACCTTTAGAGAATGAATTTATTCCCTTAATTAAACCAATTGTACCAATAGAAATTAAATCGTCTGTATTATTATTTGTTTGTTCATATTTTTTAACAATATGTGCTACTAGTCTTAAATTATGTTCTATTAAGATGTCACGAGCTTTTTTATCTTTATTATTGAGCCATAAATCAATATATTTTTCTTCATCTTCTTTTGATAAAGGATCTTTAAATACTGTATTAGAGTATGATGTTTTAAATAAAGATAATGTTTTGAAAATAGTAAGAAGTAAACTATACATATAATCACCTAATATATTTTATTTTTAAATAAAAAAAATAGTATTATTTTGTATTATGAATTATTAATAATTACTCATACTAATAATAGGTGATTTTTATGAAAAATATAAGTATTTGGAAAGAAAGTGTTGGTAAAAGTTATCCATCTTTAAATAGTAATAAGGAAGTTGATGTATTAATAATCGGTGGGGGTATTACTGGAGTTAATACTTTATATAGATTAAAAGATTTAAATCTAAAAGTAATTTTAGTAGAGCAAAATAAAATTGGTTTAAGTACTTCTGGTAATAATACAGGTAAGCTTTCTTTTTTGCAAAATGATTTAATAGATAAAATTAGAAATAAATGTGGAGATGATAAGGCAAGTTTATATTTAAAATCTCAAATTGAAGCAATAGATGAAATAAAAGGAATAATTAAAAAAGAAAATATATCATGTGATCTAGAAGAGACTCATTCTTATCTTTATACTAATGTAGATGAGGAAATATCAATATTAAATAATTTAAAATCTTTTTTAGAAAAAAATGATATTAAAGTTTCAGATACTTATAATGATTTAGTTGTTAGTAAGTATATGGTAAAGGTTGATCATACTTATATGTTTAATCCAGTAAAATATATTTATGGACTATTAGAAAAGATTGGAAAAGGTATTTATGAAGATACTAGTATTAAAAAAATTATTAAAACTGATGATTTTTATATATGTAAAACAGATAAGTATGAAATAAAAACTAAATGGGTAGTACTTGCAACTCATTATCCATATTTTATTATTCCATATTTATTTCCCTTAAAATCTTATCTAGAAAAATCATATTTAGCAGCTTTTCCTTATAATAAAAGTAAAAAAATATCACTAATTAGTTATAGTAATCCTTTTATATCATTTAGAACCTATAAAGATAATTTAATATATTTAAGCAATTCTCATGATATAGGTACAAAGGTAAATGATAAGAAAAACTATGAAGAATTAATAAAAAAAGTAAATGATTTGCATAGAAAGCCAGAATATTTATGGAGTAATATAGATGTAATGACAAATGATGGACTTCCTTATATTGGTAAAATAAAAGACAAAATGCTTATTGCAACCGGGTATAATACATGGGGGCTTTTAAGTAGTCTTATTTCAGCTGATATAATAAAAGATATAATATTAGATAAAGAAAATAAATATATTAGTCTTTTCGATCCGTACAGAAATAGTAATTTTATTGATAGATTAGGAAATATAGGAAAAAGTTTAATGGGTATTATAAATGGAATAAGGTATAAAAGTGATAAGATAAGTTATAAAAAAATAGATGGAAAAAAAGTTTTGTTATATAGTGATAAAATAAAAAATAAAAACTATATAGTTTTAAAAAAGTGTCCACATATGGGATGTAATTTAATATTTAATGAAGTAGAAAAAACATGGGATTGTCCTTGTCATGGTTCAAGATATTCTTTAGATGGAAAGGTAATATATAGTCCTTCGAATAAATCTATAAATGTATCTAAAAATAATTAAATAATGTAAAGGGTGTCAATTTGACACTTTTTATGTGTAATTTTTTAACATTTTTGTTTTGCATAATACTTATATGATAAACTTTATATATACTAGGGAGTTGAGACTATGGATAATTTTTACGAATTAATAGATGATAAAATAAGGGAAATTCAGCAAAAATCTAATAATTTAAGAGAAATGATTCGAAAAATAGATAGTTTATCTAATATGTTTTCATCTGAAGAAATTAATTTAAGTAGTGTTAGAGAAAATTTAGGTTTATTAGATATAACTGATGTTAATTTAAATGAAATGTTAGATATAATTGAGTCTGTTGGTTTAGATTTGAATAATCCTTTGATAAGTGAAATCCGTAAAAAATTTATTGATTATTGTAATACATTATTTAGTGCCAAGAAAAAAAACTTAAGTAATGAATTGAAAAGTGCTTTTGATTTAGAAAAAAGTGTATCTGAATATAAAAGTATTACTCCTGAAAATATAATGGAATATATTGATAAATTGCATAAAGATAGTATTTTTGCAGATGAAGAAAAAGTTCTTATCTATGATCATTTAATTAGAATGAAAACTAAAATGATTATAGATAAACATAGAAGTCAAGATGAAAAAACTGAAAAATTATCTATTTTGAAATCAAATGCTAAACATATTTTAGAGAAAAAAGATGCTAATAAGTTTGATGAATATTATTTTATTATTGCTGATATTAAAGAATTAAATCCAGAGTTAAAAAATGTTACTAAGGAGTTAGATGAGATATATGTTGCAATTAAAAAAACTTTAAGTTCTGATAACATTAGTTATGATGACTTTTCTAAGTTACTTAAACAATATGATGAAGTATATGAAAAGTTTAAGACTTTATATTCTATGGAAGAAGATAAAATAAATGAGAATAAAGAAAAAATGACTGAAAATAAGAATGAAAATGAAATTGAACCTGATGTATTAATAGAAGCTAAAAATATAATTGCAAATTATGATGAACTTTCAGAAAGTGAAAGGACTAGCATGATAGATGCACATATTACAGTTTTAAAACAATTAGTTGAAAATGGGGCACCACTGTCATTTATTTCAGAAAATATTTCTTTACTTCAGAAAACTGATATTGATAATGAAGTGGCAAAAAAACTGTATGCAAGAAGAGGAGATGAAAAACATTCAAGTCAATATTATAAATTTGAAGATATATTAGATGAAATAGGGATAATCTTAAGTAAAGTTAGCGAGTTAGGTTCGGATTTGTTTAATGATAAATTGAAAGAAGATATTGAGGTGCTTGCAAGATATAAGAATAAAGGTAATAGTGATGATATAACTTTAGAGGAATGTACTAAAGCTCGAGATATAATTGATGAATTTAAAAAAGATGTAGAAATTTCAAATCTTACTAGAGCGGTATTTCCTGAAGAGTTTTCTAATTATTTAAATGTTGGTCAAAAATCAATAGTAATATTTATGACTGATAGTAATGGAAAATATCCAATTTATGAAAAAATGAATTCTATTGATATGGGACATAGAAGTATTACTGAAAGTAGATTATTAAGAACTATTTCTTCTAATATTACACAAAGATCATATATAAATGAAATAAGTAGAATGGGAAAATATTATCTTGATGTTATAAAAGGGCATAGTGGTAAAAAGTATTTTGTTAGAAAAAAAGATGATGCTAAAAATTTTAAATATGGCAATGATAGATTATCGCTTTATCCTTTAGCATTTAGTGAAAGAAATAAAAAGCTTCTTGCAGAAGAATATGGGATTCCAGGATTAGAAAGTATTTTAGTTGTTGGTACTTTTACAACGACACATGATATAGACGAATTAGGGAGAGAGATTGCAAGTTGTAAAGATGAAATTGTTAAACTAGAAGATTTATTTGAATCTTCTACAACTCCTATTGAAGCACTTAAAAGTATTATTGAAGCAAGTTCAGAAATATGTAATAAAATGTATGAAGATAATGAAAAATTAAAAACTAGGAAAGGAGCATAAACTATGTTAAAAGAACTACTAAATGAAAAGATAATAGAAGTATTAAGTCAGATTAATAGTTTAGATGATAATATAGATTTATCACTTCTTTCAGAAATTGAAAAATTTTCTAGTAAAGTATTGGAATCTAATGATAGTTTAAATAGTATATCAAAATCTATATTATCTAATTATGTTACTTTGGTTTTTAATGATGAAAATATACTAAATAAATTAATGTCATATAAAAAATTAATCGAAGCAAAAAATACTGCTAGTAATGATACAGTAAAAAATATGTTTTCTTTGAACGAAGAACAAGAACAAGAATTAAAAAATATATTTATTCAAATGAAAGAGTTTGTTTTAAAAGAAAAAGAAAAACAGAAGAAAATAGATATTCTTGAAAACGAATATAATAAATATGAATTAATTTTAAATAAAATTGTGAATAAAGAAATAATTAATGAAGAAGAATATGAAATAATTATAGATTTAGTTAAAGATAAAGATATAAAAGATAAGTGTGAGATATTAAAAGAGTACTTAACATTTTTAGATAGTATAGAAAAAAAATTGTCAAATGAAAAGAAATTATCTGATGAAGAAATAGATAATATATATGATAAATATTTAAATATTTTAAAAAATTCAATTAATGAAGATAAATATGATCAATTTAAAAATATTTCTTTAGATTATAAAAAAGAAATAGCTTATAATTTTGATGAAAATAGAATTAATGAGGTTATCAATACATTAAAAGAAAATAATATACTTTCTAAGTTTGAAATAGAAGTGTTAATGTCTATAACTTTATATAGTGATAGAGAAAGTATTGAAAAAACTATAGATTTTCTTAAATATGAAGGGATGTATAGTAAGAATGTTTCCTATACTCAAAGTGGACTTTGGATAAGTGAAGATATATTTGCAAATAAAGGAAAAACTCAGCATAGTCATAAAAGACGAATAAATAAAAATGGTAGGAGTGGATATAGAAGCCATAAATCTCTATTAGTAGATGCTAAGAAGCTTACTAAAAAAGAGTTTAAGGAAAGAATGAGAATGCTTGAAGCATTAGGATATTCAAGGGATGATATTATTGCAAAGTCTAATTCTTATTTTTCAAATAGTAGTGATAGTATTTTAAGTGTAATTAAAGTATGTGAAAAATATTACTTAAATATATTGAAAGATGATGAAGATGGGAAAGTTAAAGGTAAACCTACTGTTTTTAAGGCAGGGGGATTTGCTGCTGAAAGATGTGATGAAGGGATAGAATGTCATTTACTTGAAGCAGATAGTTCTAGTATAGGTAAAAGATATAGTACATATATTAATAACAATCCTACTTTTATTAGCAAAGCAAATAAAGTAACATTAGGATATTTACTTATATTACAAACTCTTGCAGAAGGAAGTATTACTCTACCAAACGGTGATGAATTAACTATTGAAAAATGCTTTTATAGAAAAGGGTTAAGTAATGATTTTAAAAACTATTTTGGATTAGATTTAGATAATGTCATAAAGCTTAAACAATTTATGGAAAGTTTTGATATGACAATACTAGATGAAGGTGATTTACCTAGATATTATGAAATGCAGAAAGAAATAATTCCTAATTTAGTAGAATTTAGTGATGAAACGTTAAGCTCAGAGTTTATAAAAGAGCTTGATGATAAATATCAAAAAAATGACTATTCATATGACTATAATGGTAAAATCATATCTAGATATAAAGTACTTAGAATTTATGAATCACTTAAGGCATTTAATTATAATAATCCTGATGAATCATTTACAGAACAAGATATTAGATTTTTTGCACTAAGTTATAATATGTTTATGAAAAAAGATGCATTTAATATTTTGAAAAATGAAATATATTCTGAAGGAAAGGAGAGGTAATATGAATTATCTAACTAATTTTGGGTTTTTTGAATATGAAATAGAACTTTTAGAAAATAGTTTAGGTGATACTGCTTATGATATTTTTTATAATAGAAGATCAAGAGTAGAAGATATAATAAATTATTTTAAAAGATTAGGTATTAGGAATATAAAAGATATAGTATTTAATTATGAGTTTATATTTACTTTTCCTTTTGAAACAGTTAAAGAAATGATGGAAAATTGTAAAGATTCAGATATTATTTCTAAAATAAATAATAATGTAGAAAATATAGATTTATTAATAAACAATAAAGACTGATTTAAAATCAGTTTTTATATTGACAACGAAATGTATTTTTGAGAAGATATAAATGTAATAATAAATAATAGCTGGAGGTACTATAAATGTTTAAAACAAAAAATAGAACCATGCAAACAGATAAAGTAAAATTATTAAAAAATAGAAAAATAATACGTATATTATTATTATTTATAATAACTTTTAGTTTAATCATTGTATTAACAGGTGAAACGTATGCTGCGTGTACAGATTTAAATGGTTATACATTAAGTAGTGCTTTTAGTGAAAGTAGAGGTTTTACTTCAGGTGCTATGGCTGTGAATTTGGCTAA
>CAJONL010000032.1 GCA_905235875.1 uncultured Bacilli bacterium | reverse complement strand
ATTATTCCAGTATTTATGATTATTTATATTAGTAAAAAAATGGATACAAGTCTTTATAAATTTTTAATAGATAAATTTAAAATATTAGGATATCCTATATTATTTTTATTAATAATTCTTACTATTTACTTAATATATATATTTACATTTGTGTTTCTTAATTTTATAGTAGGACAATTTTTAACAAAAACTTCATATTATTTTATATCCATAACTATATTTATTATGGTTATTTACCCAATAAAAAAAGGAATTGAAGTTATAGCAAGAGTATCTTTTTTACTATTTGTATTTAGTTTTACAATTTTAATGTTTTTCTTTTTAACTTTATTACCATTTATAGATATAGGAAACTTAAAACCATATATAGATACAAATAATATAAATATATTAAAAAGTATTTTCTTAGTCGTTTCTACAACTACTTTCCCATTAGTATTAGTTTTAAATGAAAAAAATAAAGTAACTGATAAAAAGTTATTTCCTAGAAAGATTCTTTTTGGTTATTTAATATCTATGATAATAATGTTTTTGTTCTTACTTTTTACTATTCTAATATACGGTATAGACTTTTCTAAAATACTTACATATCCTACTTATTCTTTATTTAAAGAAGTACAAATACTAGGATTTATAGAACGAATAGAAAATATAGTTAGTATAATATTCTTTGCGGGATTTTATATTGTATTTGTCTATTATATATATTTTATTCATGATAATATTAAAGAAATGTTTAAAATTAGAAGTAAAAAAATAAATAATTTTATAATTACAACTCTTTCACTATCTATATCTACTATAAGTGTATATACATTTAAAAATTATAATATCTCATATTTAGTAAATTATAGTCATTATATATTATCAATATTTTTTATAATTATCCTTATAATATTTATAAGATGCTTATTTATAAAAAATAATAATTAAATAAAAAAAGCAATAGATTCCCATTACTTTTTTATCTAGTTTTATATTTTTCATTTATATTTTATTCTTTTACTAATACTTTATTTTTAACTTTTTTCTCATTAATTACATTATTAATCATATCTCTTATAACAACTTCTTTTTCATAATTATCAATTAATAGTTTTACCTTAATAATACTATAAACTAAATCAACAGATATATAGTAATTATTCTTTAGTTTTGATATTTCTTTTCTTATGCATGATAGAACTACTTCTTCATCATTTTGAAGATCATCAGATAATAATCTATATACTGTACTACCAAAATTATTTACTAACTTTATAGCAAAATCTTTATCCTTTAAGATATCTTCACCAGCATATTCCAAAGCTTTTATACCATATTTTAAAATAATTCTTGTCATAAATTCCTTATCATTTTTAAAAGATGAATCGATGTGATTAATATTACTTAAATTATAGTTAACAGCATATAATACAACCTCTGCATCTTTTTTTAGTTTATCACTTGCATATTCAAAAGATGAAGAGTTTCTATTTATTGAAAGAAAAACTAAATCTTTATTATTCTTAATGTTTTCATCAGCATATTTTAATGGTATAAAATTTCTATCTAACTTTTTACTATTTAAAACTACTAAAAAGATATCAAAATCACTTCTTAGTTCATCACTTAATTTTTCATAAAAATTTGGATTATTATTTAGTAATGCAATTATTATATCTTTATCATTTCTTAAATCTTTACTTAATAATCTATATAAATTTAGATTTTTAAATTTTTTTATCATTTTCAAAGCAATAGTTTTATCATTTTTCCATACATCTGTATACTTAATTATAGCTTTATATTTATAAAAGTACTTTGCTATTAAATTAGGATCATTTATAACACTAGAATCAAAATATTCAAGAGCGATAGCATCATATTCTTTAAGTACTGCTTTTATTAATTTATCATCTATTTGCATTTCAATTGGTAAAGCACTAAAATAAGACAATCCATTTTTTTCTATTTTTTTTAATATTACTTTTATTAATTCTTCATTCATACTAAAACCTCCGATTACTGATTATTTATTTTAGTATATTATTAATTTTTGTCAAGAAAAATAATTAATAAAAAAAAGAAAGTCCTTAAAAAGGACTTTTATTTCATATTGGTGATTCCTCAGGGGTTCGAACCCTGGACCCACAGATTAAGAGTCTGTTGCTCTACCAGCTGAGCTAAGGAACCAATTACGTATATAATTGTAACAAAAAAAAAGAGGATAATCAAGTCCTCTTTTTTTGTTTAATATAATATATTTATTTTAATCTTAAATCTAACTCATCAAGTTGTTTTTCATCTACCGTACTTGGTGATTCACACATTAAATCCGCTCCACTTTGAGTCTTAGGAAATGCTATTACATCTTTTATATTATCTGTTCCTGCGAGAATCATAATTAGTCTTTCAAGACCAATTGCTAAGCCTCCGTGAGGTGGTGTTCCATATTTTAAGGCATTTACAAAGAATCCAAATTTTCCTTCGATATCTTCTTTAGTAAGATTTAAAGCTTCGAACATTTTATTTTGAATCTCTTCATCATGTATCCTAATAGAACCTCCTCCTACTTCGTAACCATTAATTACAATATCATAAGCTTTAGAATAACAGTTACCTTTGTCAGTTAATAGTTTATCTACATCACTATCTTTAGGAGCTGTAAATGGATGATGACACGCTACATATCTTTTTTCTTCTTCACTATATTCAAATGATGGAAAATCTGTTACCCAAAGCATTTTATAGTCTTCTTTAGCTATCATATTCATATCACGTGCAACTTTACATCTTAAAGCTCCAAGGGATGCTTTTACTTCTTTTTTAGTACCTGTCATAATTAAAACTAAATCATTAGATGTAAGTTTTAATTCATTAACAAGTTCTTTTTCTAGGCCTTCATCTAATATTTTACTAATACTACCACTAAAAGTATTATCATTATATTTTAAATAGAATACATTACCTTTAGTAAAATCTTTCACAAAGTCATTTAATTTATCTAAGTCTTTTCTTGAATATTTATCACTTTTATCTTTTACTACTATTGCATTAATAATACCATTATTATCTAATGAATTATTGAATGGAACAAAGTCTGTTTCTTTAAAAATATTAGTTAAATCTTTTATTTCCATACCAAATCTTAAATCAGGCTTATCTGATCCATACTTATCAATAGCTTCATCATATTTCATTCTTTGTAGTGGTAGTTTAACATCCATACCTTTTTCTTTTTCAAAAATTTCTTTTATTAAGCCTTCAACTAAACTTATAATATCTTCTTCTTCTACGAAACTCATTTCAAGGTCTAACTGAGTAAATTCAGGTTGTCTATCACTTCTTAAGTCTTCATCCCTAAAACATTTAGCAAGCTGGTAATATCTTTCTATTCCACTTACCATTAATAATTGTTTCAAAAGTTGCGGAGACTGAGGAAGAGCATAAAAACTTCCTTTATTAATTCTTGATGGCACTAGAAAATCTCTTGCCCCTTCAGGAGTAGATTTACAAAGAATTGGTGTTTCTACTTCGATAAAACTATTATCATTCATATAATTTCTAATAATAGTAGTAACTCTATGCCTTAATAAAAGTATTTCTTTTAATTCAGGTCTTCTTAAATCTAAATACCTATATTTTAATCTAGTATTTTCTAAAGCTGTAACTTCATCTGTAATAGTAAAAGGTAAATCTAAACTTTTATTTAAAACTTCTAATTTTGATAAATCTATTTCAATATCTCCTGTAGGTATGTTTTTATTTTTATTTTCTCTTTCTACAACAGTACCTATTACTTTTATTACAAACTCACTCTTTAATTTTGAAGCTTCTTCATAATAATCATTTTCAGGTCTTACTACTACTTGAACTATACCACTTCTATCTCTTAGATCAATAAATATTAGACTTCCTAGTTTTCTTATTTTAGAAACCCATCCATATAGTTCTACTACTTCATTTAAATTATTCATTCCTATACTATTATTAAATATTTTTTTCATTTTTTCCTCCTTTAAAATAAAAAACAGCTATCTCCCTAAAGGGACGAATAACTGTAAATCCGCGATTACCACCCAATTTATTATATTTCTATAATCACTCATATATTTATAACGGAAATATCCGGCTTGGTCTACTAAAATT
>CAJONL010000031.1 GCA_905235875.1 uncultured Bacilli bacterium | reverse complement strand
ATTTAAAACAAATCTAGTTTGAGGCTTAACCCCTTCTTTAGAATCCTCTAAAAGTACTACAGTATCAACTGTTTTAATAATACGTTCTACTTCTGAAGAAAAATCAGCATGACCTGGAGTATCTACTATATTTATTTTATAATCTTTATATTTAATAGAACAATTTTTTGAATAAATAGTAATACCTCTTTCTTTTTCTAAGTCATTACTATCCATTATTTGTGTTTCACCTGTATCTTTATCCAAACTATTAGTTTGTTCTAAGAGTGCATCAACTAAAGTACTTTTACCTACATCAACGTGTGCAACTACTGCTATATTTAATATTTTTTCCATAACATCCACTTCCTTTAAAACCTTTAAAATTATAACAAACAAATATAAATAATGCAAGAAAAATACTAATTTTTATATCTTCAAGAGTTAAATACAAGTTTTCTTATTTAAATCATTAATATAAGTATATTTTCTATTAATAAGTAAAAAAGAATTAAGCTCCTCCAAGAAAATCACTTAATACTTTTAAATATCCTTTAATAAAATTAGGCTTTTTTACATCTTTATTAGCTATTAAAGGTGTTTTACTAATTATTTTTTTATCACTTATTAAATCTAAACTACCTACTGTATCACCTCTTTTAATTGGAAGCTTAATATTATATGTTTTAATCTTATAATTATATTTTTTTAATTTTTCTTCCTTTTTACTTAATACTTTAACATCATCCTTTAAAGTTAATTTAATTTTTTCATTTAAACTTTTTGGTACTTTTACTTCTTTCATTACTTTACCTTTTTTAAATATTACATTATTTTTATATCTACTGTATCCATAATCTAACAAATCTACAGCTTCTTTATTTCTTTCTTTCGTATTATTATATCCAAGTAATACTGCGATAAGTCTTAAATTATTTTTTAATGAAGTTACTGCAATTGTTGAACCTGATTTATCAGTAAATCCTGTTTTTAAACCATCTACTCCTGGATAAAATTTTACAAGTTTATTAGTATTTACAATCCAACTTTTATCTTTAGTATTTTCTTTAATATAGTCCTCATACTTTCCAGTATAAGAAAGCACCTTATCATGTTTTAATAATTCTTTTGCTATTAAAGCCATATCATATGCAGAAGAAAAATGTCCATCTTCATCAAATCCACATACATTTACAAAGTGTGTATTTTTAAGTCCTAAACTTTTTGCTTTTTTATTCATTTCCTTAACAAAAGCTTTTTCACTTCCACTTACTCTTTCAGCCATTAAAACCATCGCATCATTAGCACTAGCCATAGTAATTCCTTTTAATAGATCATCAATAGTTATTTTTTCTCCTTCTTCGAGCCAAAGCTGTGTCCCTCCCATATCCATAGCAGTACGACTTACTGTTAGTTTCTCATTTACTTTTATACTTCCATTATCTATTTTTTCAAATATTAAAATTAACCCCATCATTTTAGTAAGAGATGCTACATTAACCTTTTCATTCATATTTTTATCATATAATACTTTACCTGAATTATAATCAATTAATACAGCTCTTTTACCTTTCGGAGTAACTTCCATTGCTAATGCACTAAAAGGAACAAATAATAAGGAAAAACAAAGAATTAAAATTATTTTTTTCAAAACTATCACCTAATAAAAAATATGTCAAAAATTCTTTAAAATTCATAACTGAATAAAATAATAATATATTTTTAGTGGTGATAAAATGAATTTAAAAAAAAGAATAATACTTATAGTATTTCTAATAATTTTTATTGTTTTTATATTTATAGGTACTGATAAATTAGAAAATCATTTAAAAAATAATAAAACTAATATATATAAAGATTTAGATAAGACAATTGGTTATAAATCTTATAATAAAAATAGATATATAATTTATTATAATAAAAATAAAAATATACCTTTAGAGGATATAGTTACATATATAAATATAGGACTAGATAAAAAGTTTTATGAAGATTATAAATATTCTAATATAAGGGACAAAAACCTAGTATTAGTTAATAAATTTAATAGATTAAATAAAAACTATATACCTAATGATTTAGAAGAAATAAACAGTATTAATTTTATAAATAATAAAAGTAGAAACAAGTTAAAAAAAGAAGCTAAAATAGCTTTTGAAAAACTAAGTAATGATTCCATTAAAAGTGGATATCCTGTCTATGGACAAAGTGCATATAGATCTTATTTTGTTCAAAATATTTTATTCAATAACGAAGTAAATACATATGGCTATAAAACTGCTTTAAAACAAGTTGCAAAACCTGGTTTTTCAGAACATCAAACAGGGCTTGCAATAGATGTATCATCAACTAAAAATGGTAATATGTTAGAATTTAAAAACACTCCTTCTTATAGATGGATGAAATATAATGCATATAAATATGGTTTTATACTTAGATATCCCAAAGAAAAAGAAAAAATCCATGGCTATATATATGAACCATGGCATTATAGATATGTTGGTACTAAAGTTAGCAAAGATTTAAAATTTAAATATAAGAATTTAACTTATGATGAATATTATTATAAAGTATTAAAGAAATAATTAATGTTCAAATAATCCATGTATTTTTTGTCTAGTTGCATCATCTATATCATCAATTGTCCATTTATTATTCTTTTTGGTTAAATTAAAATCTATTTGATATTTAATTCTATCTTTTACTTCACCAAGTCTACCTAAACGATAATCAATAAATTTAGTATTATCTATAGTAGTATCTGTACTTGCATTAGTATTATCATTATTCGTAGTATTATTATTTGCATTATTATCAGTATTATTACCATTATCAATTAAAAATTCTTTTTTATTATTATTGTAATAATCTAATGCCTCCTGATTAGTTTTATAAAAATCATATACTTCTATTTCAGTAGTAACTACAGCTTTATTACCATTAATTTTTTCATCTTTTATTTCATAAGATAAATCTTTGTATTGTTTTCTAATGATATTAGTATAAGTATCCTTTTCATTATCATTCATAAGCCCATCACTATCAATCATATTTTTAAGTTCAGTAAGAATTCCCTTATCCTCATTTTTATACTTATCTAAAAAATCCTCTACTTTTTTAGATGGTGTATTACCTAAAGAACATCCTGATATAGTTACAATTAATAATAAACTTAATAAAATACTAAATAATTTTTTCATATAAAAATTCCTCCCTACAAATAGTTTGGAAGAATTTTTACTTTTTATACTAAATTTTATTAATTCTACTAGATTTAGATTTAAAGAATAGTACTATAGCTAAAGCAAATACAACAAAAATAGCTATTAAAAAGACTATAGTTAATGGACTAATACTCTTCTTAGTTTCAGTCTTACTATTATCATTATTATCATCATTTGTAGTAACATCATTAGTAGAAACATCTTTGTTATTATTACTAGATTCTTCAGTGCCATTAGAACCTGTAGTAATACTATCAAGTCCACTTGAATTAGCTTTTTCATCATTAGTCATTACTTTAAACAAAAGTCTAAAATCATCATTAACATTATTCCAAGTATAGGTACTACCATTTACTTTATTTGCATTATGATTTGCTACTTTAAGTGGAGTTGTAATATTAATTATTATACTACTTGCACGATGAGTGCAATAAAAGGGAGAAGTTGTATCTATACTTAATGAATCATTATCACTAATATCAAAATCATAATCACTAAAACATTCTTTTAATATTCTACTAGAAGATAAAAATATATAAGAATAGTTATTTTTTAAAGTAACAGTATATTCACCATTACTATAGCTTTTACTTTTTTTATATAAAACACTAGAATCATTATCAAAATATATTTTATCTTTTACAACAGAAGTTAAATAATCATAATTACCTGAATTATCCATTTCACTAGATTTTACTTTATATATTATTTTTTCTGAAAAATTATAATTCTTATCAATATTTAAATTATAATTAATGCTACTTGCATTAACAAAACCTATATTAATAAAGAAACAACAAATTATAAATAATATACTCTTTAATTTCATATTTCCTCCTTATAATTTAGATGCTTTACTATTTTTTATTTTTAAATATATAAATATAATTAATAATATAAATATAAT
>CAJONL010000030.1 GCA_905235875.1 uncultured Bacilli bacterium | reverse complement strand
TAGTAACTTCATCTTCTTTAATATGATATATATCCATTGCAGTTTTCTTATGTATATCCATATTATTTTTAAAAGCTTCGATAAGATTTATAGCTTTTGCCATATGAGCAAATACTCTAAGTTCTATTTGAGAATAATCACTTGAAATAATTATATCATTTTGAGGAATAAATGCTTTTCTAATTCTTCTACCATATTCTTCTCTTATAGGAATATTTTGAAGGTTAGGATTAGTACTAGAAAGTCTACCAGTTCTGGTTAAAGTTTGATTAAATGTCGTATGTATAAGTCCATCTTCTTTTATACATTCAAGTGTACCTATAATATAATTAGAATATATTTTAATTAACGATCTATATTCTAAAACTTTACTAACAATCTCATAGTCTTTTAATTTATCTAATATATCAGCACTAGTAGAATAACTTTTACCAGTTTTAAGTTTCTTAGGATATGGTATTTTAAGTTCATCAAATAAAACTATTCCTAGTTGTTTAGGACTATTTATATTAAATTCTTTACCTGAAAGTTTATATATTTCTTTTTCTATTTCTTTTATTTTGATCTCTACTTCTTCTTTCATTTTTAAAAGAACTCCAGTATCAACTTTAACTCCAGTAAATTCCATATCTGATAGTACATATGAAAGAGGAAGATCTATATTTAAATAAAGTGATAAGTTATCTTTATTTAACATTTCATAATATTTTTTTATATTATCAAAAATAAATCTAGCCTTTAAAACTAAGTTTTCTTTTAATATATTATTTCCTTCTTTTTTTACTTGTTTTAGTGCTTCATTAAGAGAAAGAGTTTCACTTCCTTGGATATTCATAAAACTTGAAATATCATCTTTTACTTCATAACCTAAAAGATATCCAATTAGCATTAAATCATCTATTTTATTTTTTAATCCTATATTTAAGTATTTAAATAAAACATTTAGTTTTTTCAAATCATAAGTATATAGTTTAACACTATTATCTATTTCTAAATTACTTATATTATCTTTGCCTATATAATAATTACCTTTTTCATTAGAAACTGTAATACCTAATATTTTTTTATCATGGTAACTCCCTTCTGTTTCTATAAATATAGAAGAGTCACAATCTATTTTTAAACTATTTACTTCAGTAAAATGAAGATCTTCAGAGTTTTTTTTATCATTAAAATTCATTCTTTTTAAGATAGAGAAAAACTCATATTCTTTAAGTAAATCTTCAAGTCCTTCTTCATAACCATTATATTTAATATTATTTAAATCTTTATCAATAGGAACATCTTTATAGATAGTAACAAGTTCTTTAGAGAAAAAAGCCATATCTTTATCATTTTCAAGTTTTTCTTTTGTTTTACCTTTTATTTCATCAATATGATTATATACTTCCTCTAAAGTTCCATAATTCTGAATAAGCTTTATTGCGCCTTTTTCTCCGATTCCTTTAACTCCAGGAATATTATCACTAGAATCTCCCATAATAGCTTTTAAATCAATCATATGAATAGGCTCAAAACCATAAGTATCTATAAATGTTTTTTTATCCATTCTTATATAATCATTAGTTTTTAAAAGTTTAACTTCATTATCATTTGATATAAGTTGTAAAAGATCCTTATCACTACTTATAATTGTAGAAATAAATTCATCATTTATATCAACTTCTTTGGCAAATGTACCAATTATATCATCTGCTTCATAATTATCTATTTCAAAACACTTTATTCCCATCTTCTTAGCTATTTGTTTAGCAACTGGAAATTGAAGTTTTAAATCATCTGGAGTTTCATGTCTTCCATCTTTATATTCTTTATATTTTTCATGTCTAAATGTTTTTCCTTTATCAAATGCTATCATCATATATTCAGGTTTTTCTTCTGCTATTATTTTATTAAGCATATTTATAAAACCAAATAAAGCATTTGTAGGAAAGCCTTTACTATTTCTTAATATTGAACCACGATATGCTGTTGCATAATAGCTTCTGAAAACCAAATTATTACCATCTATTAATATTACCTTTTTCACTTCTATCACCTAAGTTTATTATAAAATAAAATAAAAAAAATGTCACATAAAAGTATGTGACAAATAATTAATTATTACTCTAAAACTAGTTTTTTGTTATCTTTATTTACTATTTCTTTTACTACTATTTCACAGTCTAAATATTTTTTCATTAATTCTGATAATTCATTTAGTGCTTCTACTAGTTCTTCTATTCTTTCAGGTTCAACGCATTCCATAGCAATAAATTCTGTAGTAGTATCATCTGAAATTTGTGTTCTTTTACCATCTCTCCAGTTAAAACACCTACATACTGCACCTTTTTCATCATAATATGCTACTTCACCAGAAAGTGGAGGATCCATTTTATCATCACCTATTGGATAGAACTCTTCTCCACCTTGCATAGCCCCTAAATGAAGATCTCCTTTTATTTTATCTAAATCTTCTGCTCCGATAGGAAAAGCATATTTTAAAGAAATAGAATTAGTTATATCAACTGATGGTAAAATACTTGTTACTGGTTTATCATGAAGTACTCTTTTAAGTAGTGCTTCGATTGAGCATCTAGCACCCTTTTTAGTTGGAAATTTTTGATATGTTTCACGCCATTTTTTTACTACTTCATTTTCTGAAATCACATCACTTGTTAAATACTTTTTAGCTATTTCATTAGCACCCTCTAAAAGTTTTTCTATTTCTTTTGCTTCATTGGAATCTAAAGTTTTTCTTTCATTTACATTTTTTAATACAAGTACTGCAATATTAACATCTGGAAGTAAATTCCAAAAACTATCATCTACAATAAATTTTTTCATATTTTCAAATCCTTTCATTACTTAATCTTAGATCTTAATACCCAACCATTTTTTTCTTTTACATAAACCCAATGAGGTTTATAATTTTTGTTGTTTTTGTAGTCATTATAATCTATATATAAAACTATTACTTTATTTTTATCTACATTATAGATTCTAGCCCACTCTTCTTTTTCATGACTAGATTTTTTTTCATTATAAGTAATACTATTAAGCTTACCATTCATCTTTAAAAATTCAAAAAGAGAATTAATAGTAACTTTTCCTAATTCAAATTTAGAATAATTTTTAGAATTACCTATATTAATATCCTTAGTTAAAATATTACCTGGTTTAATTATGATTATTAAAATAATTAATATAATTATAATTACTAAAAATATATTAAATATTTTTTTCTTATTATTTTTCCTTTTTCTTCTTCTCATATTATAATTATATAATTTTTATTTATTTTTTTCAATCTGTTTCAAATTGTGATGAATATAGCTCACTATAAAAACCATTTTGTTTTAATAGAAAGTCATGTGTACCTTGTTCTATAATGTTACCATCTTTAACTACCAGAATTAAGTCTGCATTTTTAATAGTAGAAAGTCTATGTGCAATAATAAATGAAGTTTTGCCTTTTGTAAGTTCATCCATAGCATTTTGAACCAATAGTTCTGTTCTTGTATCTACACTACTAGTAGCTTCATCTAATATTGTAAATGGTTTTTTAGAAAGATAAGCTCTAGCAATAGTTAAGAGCTGTTTTTGTCCAGATGATAAAGATTCTACTTCGTTTAAAACAGTATCATATCCTTTAGGAAGAGATTTTATATAATGTTTTAGTCCAACTTTTGCACATACTTCTTCAATTTGCTTATCAGTAATTGAATTATTATTATATCTAATATTATTTTTTATAGTATCATTAAAAACCCATGTATCTTGAAGTACCATTGTAAATAAATCATGAACATTTTCTCTAGTTAAATCTTTTATTGATATACCATCTATTAAAATATCACCTTTATCTATTTCATAAAACTTCATAAGAAGATTAACTATTGTAGTTTTTCCTGCACCAGTAGGTCCAACAATTGCTATCTTACTACCTGCTTTGGCTTTAAATGAAAAGTTTTTAATTATTGTCTTATCACTATTATAACCAAAGTAAACATTCTTAAATTCTATATCACCTTTAATAGAATCTTTATCTAAAACTTTTATGCTTTCTTCTTTATCCATTTCTTCTTCTTCGAGGAAGTTAAATACACGATTAGATGCTGCACCAGTAGATTGAAGTGTTGTCATTCCTTGTGCAATTTGTGAAAGTGGATTAGTAAATAGTCTAATGTATATCATAAATGCTACTATTACACCAAAAGATATATGATCATTTATAACAAGTATTGCTCCAACTACACAGACAGCAACATATCCAAAGTTACCTATAAATCCCATGAGTGGTCCCATAAGTCCAGAAAGAAACTGACTCATACGGTTATTCTTATATAATCTTTCATTAATATCATTAAATTCTTTTTTAGAATTATCTGTAGCATTATAGGCTTTTATAATATTGTGTCCAGCATATGCTTCCTCGATATGCCCATTTAAATTACCAAGTTCTTTTTGCTGCATATTGAAATATTTTTGAGATTTTGAAAGTATAAATCCCATGAATAAGAATCCAAATAAACTAGATATAATAGCAGTAAGTGCCATAATCCAGTCTGTTTTAAACATCATAAATATGGAACCAATAAACATTGTAATAGCACTAACAAGTGTTCCTAAACTTTGGTTTAGGCTCATTGCAATAGTATCAACATCATTTGTAACACGTGATAATACATCACCATATGTAGTATTATCAAAATACTTAAGTGGAAGTTTATTTATCTTTTCACTAATATCAGTTCTAAGTCTTTTAGAGCATCTATTAGTAACAATTGCCATTATAAAGCCTTGTATGTACCCAAAGATTGTACTTAAACTATAAATAATTATAAGGAATATACCAATTCTTTTTACTTTATCTAAATCTATACCTGTTATAATTCCTTTTGTTATAGTATTAGTTATTTCTTTTAATTTATCTGGACCAATAATAGATAAAACAGCTGAAAGTGATGCTAGAATAAGTGCAGGAATTATTAAAGGTAAATATCTTTTAATATAATTAAGTAATTTTTTTAAAGATACTTTTAAAGGAGTACTCATTTTTTCATTATTCATTTTCTATCTCCTCCTTACTTAATTGTGATAGTGCTATTTCTTTATAAACAGAAGATGTTTTTATTAACTGTTTATGTGTACCGCTTGAAACAATCTTACCATCTTCAACTACAAATATTTTATCTGCATCTTTAATAGTTCCTATTCTTTGAGCTACTATTATAGTTGTAGCACCTTTAGTATGTTTCTTTAACTCACGTCTTAAAACTTTATCTGTTTTATAATCAAGTGCACTAAATGAATCATCAAATATATATATTTCAGGATTTTTAGCTATAGCACGTGCAATAGATATTCTTTGTTTTTGACCACCACTTATATTAGTACCAGCTTCTGCTAAGGATTCATCATAAGTATTAGGCATAGATAGAACAAAGTCTTCTCCTTGTGCTACCCTAATAGCTTCTTTTATTTTTTCTTCTTCTATATCCGTACCAAATGATACATTATCTTTTATAGTACCTTTAAATAAAATAGGTTTTTGTGAAATATATCCTATCTTATCAAAAAGAGTTTTTTCTTTATAGTCTTTTACATTTATTCCATCTACTAAAACTTCTCCATCTGTTGCATCATAAAATCTAGGAATTAAGTTAATAATAGTACTTTTTCCACTACCAGTAGATCCTATAAAAGCTACAGTTTCACCTTTATTTATTTTAAATGTTAGGTTACTTAAAAGGTACTCTTCTGCATCAGCATATTTAAATGATACGTTTTTAAATTCAACAGTACCAGTCTCTTTACTAGAATTAATGTTTCCTTCTTTTATTGAACTTTCAGTATTTAAAACTTCATTAATTCTTTTTGCAGAAACACTTGCTCTAGGATATATTACAAATATTAGTGATACCATCATAAAGGCCATAACAACTTGCATTGCATATGCTGAAAATACGACCATATCACTAAATAAACCAATTTTATCAGGAAGATGTGCATCATTAATTAGATATGCTCCGATAAAGTAAATTGAAAGTGACAAAGTAGACATAACAAAACTCATCATTGGACTCATAATAGCCATAAGTTTTCCTGTAAAAAGATGAGTATCAGTAAGAACAGTATTAGCTTTTTCAAACTTTTCTTCTTGAAAGTCTTCTGCATTATAAGCTCTTACTACTCTAATACCTGTTAAATTTTCGCGTGTAATTCTATTTAAATTATCTGTAAGCATTTGTATTTTTTTAAACTTAGGAAGTGCAACTAAAACAATTAATAAAATCATAAATAATAGAATAACTATAGCACAACTAGTTGCAATAGACCATTCATAACTTTTACCTGAAATTTTTGTTATAGCCCATATAGCCATAATTGGAGCTTTAATAATTACCTGAAGTCCCATAGCTATTAAAACACTAATTTGATTTACATCATTAGTAGTTCTAGTGATTAAACTACTAGTGGAAAAACCTTTAATCTCTTCCATTCCGTAATCCATAACACTATTAAAAATATCGCCTCTTAAATTACGGGCAAAAGATGCAGCAATATAAGCGGCAAAATAGCCTACTATAAAGGCAGAAACTAAACTACCAAAAGCACATAAAATCATCTTAAAGCCAGGATTCAATACATCACTTACTGTTCCTTTTTTTTGAACAATTGTAGTTATTTCATTCATAAAATCTGGTATTCTTAAATCTAAATAAACTTGAAATGTGATAAAACTTATACTTATAACAATAAGTATTAAATGATATCTATTTAATTTTTTAATTAATTTAAACATAATTCCTCCTATAAATATTATTACATTAAACTATGTAATATCAAAATTTTATAAAAATACTATTCATATTAACTTTGTATATTATATCACAATAAAATAATAATTTAAAATATTTTTTTACGCAATTTTTAACACAAAAAAAGTTTCACAATAAGCGAAACTAATCTTTATTTAATAAAATATTTATGATTTAGAATAAAAGGAAATTAAGTAAAAAACTATTATTTATCTAAATCTACTGATTTTATAACTAATAAATATAATTCATCTTCATGATTAATATAAAAATTACATTTTTGATGTTCATTAACTATAAAATACTTAATAGGTAGATTCAAATTATCTCTAACATCGAGCAACTCTTTAAAATCTTTTATATCAATTATAGTTTTTCCTTTTGTATCAGGTTTACTAGTAGTTTCAACAATTAATCTATCATATTCTTTTAGTAGTTTAGCAATATATCTATCATAATTAGATTTACTTTTTGTAAGCTTACTAAGCATAATTAATAAGATTATTACAAATATAAACGCAAGAATAAATAAAAGAACTGAGAACATAAAAGAACTAAAATTTGCTATCTTATAAGACTTTTTAGAAACTACTTTATTACTACTATTAACTTCTTTATAGCTTAAATTAATATTTACTGCACTTTTTGAAAGAGGTATAGTAAGCGACATATTACTAGTATTGTTTAATTTAATATTACTATTCATAACACTATTTTTATTAATCCTTAAATAAACAACTAAGTCACTTTTAGCATCAACACCATATTTTTGTCTAAATTTATTAGCTAAAGTATTATACTTGTTATAATCAATATTTATATTTTCAGTTAAATTAAACGAATCTTTATCTCTAATTAATTCTTTCTTTTCTTTTAGAATAGTATAATCTTTTTCAAAGTAAACATTACCACTTTCAACATCTCTTATTGATAATTTACCAATTATATCATAAGTAAAATTAATATTTTCTTTCTCATCAATTTTAAAACTATAATTAAATTTAGTACTAATATGATCTATTAAACTAGCAACATAAACCATATCTTTACCTAAATAATTAGTATCATAAAAGTCATTATCTTTCAAATATACTTTATAATCTATATTACTTTTTTCATTATAATTTAAAACTTTTTTATCATTATAAACTAATGAAGAACTAAGATAAATAAAACCAAGTGACAAAGAAATAACAATTAGAGACACTAACAAAAATACTCTATTTTCAAAACTGAAATACCAATTAATCCTTGTTTTCTTTTTAAATATATTATCTTCTTTTTTCTTTGATTTAGAACTAATATCTACTTCAAGTTCATTCGAATTATTATTCTTAACTTGTTTTTCCACTTTTTACCTCCTATAAATCATTAAGCCAAACAGTTGGAATACCAATGTATGGTATTTTAAATTTAACAACACCAATTAAATTTTTTTCTTCTAGATAAAAATTATCTTTTTTAGTATTTGCATCTCCTTTTGTATAAAAATAACATTTGTTATTGTCACTAGACTTATCAATTAAACGATGGACAACTATCTTATTACCATAACTAAATGCTATGACCTGTCCTTTCTTATAATTTTTACATTTATTACCATTAATTTTCTCAATTATTACAACATCACCTTTTTTTATTTTTGGACTCATAGAACCAGATGCAACTGCTACCGCCCAAAAATGAAAATAACCACATGTTAAGTATACTAAAATAATTGAAACTACACCAGATATCAAATAAGGTACGGCTCTATTCTTATTATAATTCCTTTCAATTTTTTTATTAGGTTCATTTTTAAAAAATAAGAATAATCTATACCCCAATAATATTGGTAATACAAAGCCTATTATGGAAGTGATGTATTCATTAGCATTAGGGACTATTGGTAAAATATACTGATATGTACCTAGTATCAATGAATACATAATAAATGGCTTATATCCAGTTTTCAATACAAAATAAGATAAAACAGTATTTAAACTAATAGATGGAAGTAGTGTTAAAGCTATAAATAAAAATATATTATAATTAGTTACAAAGTTTCTTACATACAATGCAGTAGTAATATCAAACATAATAAATATAACTACTGTAGTAACAAATAATAGCTTGCACCCCTCTGCCTTACACATAAAAACATATCTTGCAAATTCCCTAAGTATTAAATAAAGTATCATAGGTATAATTATATATATAAAACTATAACTAGTCATGTAATTATTTGGTCTATAAAAACTAATTATAACGCCTAAAAGATAAAATAACATTAAAAAAATAAATACAAAAATAAATACTTCCATTAATAAATCTTTTAGATATCTATGTTTATCTTTTTCAAATCCAAATAATAACTTAAAAGCAACAAGAATTATTATAAGCAAAATACTTGATGTATATGATGATAATATATTCCAAACAAAACTATTCAAAATTAAAATAATAAAAATTAATATTTCAAAGATTAATAATCTTTTGTATCCCCTTTTCATTACTTTCCTCCTAAATAGAATTATTTAATAATATAGAGGGAGCATAATGCTCCCATGTATAATTAATTTGTTGTAGAACCATAGATTAATTCAATATCGCCAAATGATACATCAAAATCACCATCTGCTTGAGCACTACCATCAGCATAAGAAATTTCAACTTTAACAGTTTCATAACCGTTAACTTCAAGATCATGTGCTGCAGCACTAGTAAATCCAGTTCTAGTTGTAGTAGCACTAAAATCTTCAGAACCTAATGTTAACTTAAGACTTATACCATTACAAGCAGTATCAACTAAAGATTGAGTTGTACCTGTTTTTGCAGTACAAACTTTAGTACTTGAACCTTCAGAAACATTTTTAAAATTAATATCATTTAAATAAGCTTTAAGAGCACCAATATTTTTAGTATAGAATGTATATGTTGCTTTTTGATTTGGTGCAGTAAATGTAGCATGTAAGTTTTGAATTATAGGATTACCACTATTATTAATAGTTGCATCTGTTGCTTCAAAACCAGTTACACTAGTTGGTTCTAAAGATGCCACTATTGGATTAGTTTCAACAGAACCAGATGCAGAAGAAAAATCAACATTTAATATGTTTTCATCAGGAGTTACTTCAGCTGAAGATTTAATTGTAAGTGTATTAGAAAAAGCAGCAAAACCCAAAGATAAACCAAAAACTCCTACTATTAAAGCTGCGATTGCTATTAATCTTGCCTTTCTATCTTTTTCCAAATTTTTCCCTCCTTTCTTAATTTTCAAGCATAAAGAAACATCTATATACTCTCTATTTATATATATCAAAAATTCAAGTATATTTCAAGATATTTTTGTTAT
>CAJONL010000029.1 GCA_905235875.1 uncultured Bacilli bacterium | reverse complement strand
TAAAAGAAGATTCAGGATACAAATATATTTCTACTGTTAAAGAAAAAAGCCCTGCTTATTTTATTCATAATAATTTAGAAACTAATAAAAATTATACTTACGTTATAAGAACTAGGACTAAGAGTGAAAAAAGTGTTTATTCTTTTCCTGTATCTACTTATCTTGGGGATAAATACACTAATATTAAAGCTCTTAAAATAACTGATGATAATGTTATTCCACCTGGTAAATCATATTTTCTTGATTTAGATGTTTCTTCAGAAAATGATAAATTACCTTTGTATGATTCTAAAATTAGATGGTATTCCTCTAACAAAAAAATTGCTACAGTTGATGAAAATGGAATGGTTAATTCTTATCAAGAAGGGACTGTTACAATTACTGTTATTGCACACAATGGAATAACTACTAAACATGTTTTAAAAATAGAATCTAAGTATGCTAAAAAAATTCCAATTCTAACTTTTCATAGAATTGTTTCAGATAATGTTAAGAATACTTATTTTAAAAATTATCAATGGGTTGCTAAAGTATCTGATTTTGAAAAACAAATGAACTATTTATATGATAATAATTATAAAACATTAAGTGTCGAAGAGTTTAAGAATTGGTATGATGGAAATATTGAATATCCAAAGAAGACTGTATTAATTACTTTTGATGATGGTGATTATGAATTATATTATTTAGTTTTACCAATTTTAAAAAAATACAATTTTAAAGCTACTTCTTTTGTTGTAGGGAAAAGAACCAAACTTACTACTTTTCCTTTTACTAATAATTATGAAAGTAGATATCTTGGTTTAGATAGAATAAATGAGATTGGTAGAAATTATCCTAATCTAGAATTTGAAAGTCATAGTTATAATCTCCATTATCGAAATGCTAATAAAATGCCAATAGAATATTTTAAAAATTACTATGATTTAACTTCTGATTTCTTAAATAATATGAAATTTGGTTTTAAATATATTGCATACCCTTATGGGGCTTATACTAATGAAATGATACTTGCTGCAAAAAATAATAATATAGAAATGGGATTTGCTTTTGATAAATATGTGTGTGCAACAAGAACTAGTCCAAGATATGTAATTCCTAGAATTAAAATAAATGGTCAAATAACTTATAATGAGTTTACTAATAAAATGATTAGTTATTTAAAATAGATATAATATTTTGCCAATCTACTAATAATTTAATTATTACTGATTGCAATTATGTATAAAATGTAATATCATTAAATTAGGTGTTCAATAAAATGATGAAAATTGCTGTGAAAAAACTATTCATTATCTTTTTTTTACTATCACTTGTAGGAGTTACTTATAATTTGTTTCCTAAAGTAGAAGCTTTTAATATCGATGCTCCTATAAAAGTAACTGTTAAAAAAATATCAAATAATAAATTAAAAATTAGCTGGAATAAAGTACCTGGAAAAACAAAATATGTAGTGTATAAGAAAAAAGGTCATAAATATGTTAAAATTGCAATTGTTAATAAGAATAAATATATTGATAAAAAAGTCCAAAAAAATAGATATTACTCATATAAAATACGATCTATGAAAGATTATAATGGAAAAAAAGTATATAGTAATTATTCAATCTATGGATCATATTTTTTAGAAAGTAAAAAAAGTCATTATACTAATGTAAAAAGAATAAGCATTGATAAGAAAAAGAAAATTATTAATGTAGGAAGTGTTACTAAACTTAGAGCAAGAATAAAATTAGAAAATTATAATAGAAAATTAAAAAAGAAGAAAATAAGGTGGTATTCAACTAATAGTAAAGTAGCAAAAGTTGATAAGTATGGTAATATTAAAGCCTTAAGTAATGGTAATGCAACTATTTATGCTATTGCTCATAATGGTAAATCTGCTTCAATAAAGATAAAGGTAATTACTCCATATATAAAATGCTTTCCTATTCTTACTTTTCACAGAATTGTTAAAGATGATGTAAAAAATAGATTGTATAAAGATAATGAGTGGATAGCGAAAGTATCAGATTTTGAAAAACAAATGAAGTATTTATCAGATAATCATTACAATACATTAAGCTTGGATGAGTTTAATTCATGGTATTCGAAAAAGAAAGAATATCCTAAAAAAACAACATTGATTACTATTGATGATGGTGATTATGAATTATATTATTTAGTTTATCCAATACTAAAAAAATATAATTTGAAGGCCACATCATTTATAATAGGTTCTAAAACTGATGCTACAACAAAACCTCTTCAGACTAGTGGTAAGTACTTTATTGGTGAGGATAAAATAAATGAAATAAAAAGTGCATATCCTAAGTTAGAATTTGAAAGTCATAGTTATGATTTGCATTACTTTCTTAATGATTTACCTGTTGTTAAGTCTATGACTTATGATGATATTAATAATGATTTTGCTTTAAATAAAAAATTTAATTTTAGATATATTGCCTATCCTTATGGATCATTTAACAACAATATGATTAGTGCTGCTAAAAATAATAATATGAAAATGGGATTTAGATTTGGACAAACTGATTGTGCTTCTCGAAATGATCCTAGATATGCTATTCCTAGATTAAAAATAAATGGGAAGATATCTTATAAAGATTATGTTAAAAAAATAAAAAAATATACAGAATAAAAGCATTCGTAATTATAACGAGTGCTTTTTAAAACTGTTAATATAATTATAATATTTAATTCTAATTATTCTTGATAGTTTAAGATTATATATAAATTTGAATAATTTCTGTCTTATTAGTTCAATAATAGTACAGGTGATATAAATTATAATTGCTACAAAGATAATATAAATAATAATTTTATATGAATGAAACTTTTTATTACTTAATAATAAGCCTTTATATATTATCCCTCTTACTAAATTATTATCATGTATTAGATATACTCCAAATGTAGAGGCTCCTAGAACATTTATAAATTTATTATATTTAATGGATAAACTAGCAAATAAGCAAAAATAAGATACCGATTGTATTACAATTAAAGGATTACTATAGGACCTATATGTATTTACAATATAACCTGCAAATTCTTCTAGTACTATATTATAGTGCATTATTGATTTGAAAAAGTGGAAGTTTATAAAGTTCGTGCATAAAGAAAAAACAAACAAACTAATTACTATTAATTGATACATATTTTTAGATATGTTTTTAAATAGATAGCTTTTGTCAATAGGATAAAGCCTTAAATAAGAACCAACTAAATATAAAAAAACAAATGAATACATTGTATAACCACTATTAGCAATAAATCTATTTCCTGTAATAGTAGGTAAAATAGAAAAGATTATAAATAATACAATTAATAGTTTTTTATAATTTTTTTTATCAAAATTTTTTATCGCTCTATTTAAGAAAGGACTTAAAAGGTAAAGTAAAAGATAGTTTTTTATGAACCAGTATTCGTCGATATTTATTGGAAGTAGTTCTTTTATAAATGTTACTTTACTTATATCGATAACACCCATAAAAATCAAAAATATCATTATAAATATTCTATAAAACCAATTTGCATTTATAATTTGCCATAGTTTTGATTGCTTAAAAGTGCTAGTGACTTGAAAGTATCCAGTTAATAATATAAACGAATTAACATGTACTAGAGTTATAAAAAAAATAAACTCTATAATTAATTTAACACTAGGATTACTAGTATTATCTAAAACATGACCATGAAGTATAGTATGACAAAGTACTATTAAGAACAT
>CAJONL010000028.1 GCA_905235875.1 uncultured Bacilli bacterium | reverse complement strand
AATGACTCCAATTCAAAATTGGAACCATTGGTTCCAATTTTGAATTACTAAACACTTCATAAAATTGTCTTATTTTATAAAGAGTACTCGTATTATATTTTTTACCAACATCAATGACTAGTTTTTCTGAATACTGTTTAATTATATTTTTTCCCTGCTTTACTTAATAATTTCCCTACTTCATAATATGTTTTTACTTTGTTTAAATCTTTAGTATAGTCTTTTACCCTAGAATATATTTCTTCTTTTATTAATTTGTCTTTTATTTCAGTATAATAGTTCATATTTTTTCACCTCTATTATACTATAGAACTATAAAAGTACTTTTCCCTTAAATATATTTTATAAATTATTTAAAAATTATCATAGAAAAAAAGAGGACTTGCCTCTTACATTTCTTCTGGTATTTCTATTACTAATAAACTAAGTAATTTTTCCATTAATTTATATGTGTAATCAAGTAAATTAACCCATGTATCTTTTTTATCTTTATCTTCTAGATTAGATATATTATTATTTTGATAGAAATTATTTATTACTGTACACAAATCATATAGATAATCTGCAATATAATGTGGCATTCTTTCAGTTACTGCTTTATATACTTCTTTAGGAGCTTCCAAAAGTTTCATTCTTAAATCTCTATCTGTTTCATTATAAATTGTATTATTAATATCACTACTACTTGTTTTATTTGCTTCGATTATCTTTTTAATTCTTACTGCTGTATATAACAGGTATGGACCTGTTTTACCATTTACATCTGAGAACTTATCTATATCAAAAATATAATCTCTTTCCCTATTATTTTGTAAGTCTGCATATTTAATTATTGCATTAACTATTTTATCAATATCTTCTTTATTCATATCTTTATTAGATTCTTTTTTAGATATAAATTTTTCTTTTACTTCAGAGATTAAATCATCTAATTTTAATGTTTCCCCACTTCTTGTTTTAAATGGCTTACCATCAGGACCATTTACTGTACCAAATTTATTATGTTCCAAAACTACTCCTGGAGTAAGCTGTGACTTTTCACAAGCTCTAAACAGTTGTTCAAAGTGAAGTGATTGTCTATTATCTACTACATATAAAATATATTTAGGGCTAAAATCTTTCATCCTTTGATAAACTGTTGCTATATCAGAAGTATCATATAAGTATGCTCCACTTTTACCTTGAATTAATAGTGGAGGAATATTTTTCTTATCATCTTCTTTTGCTACTCTTACAATTTTAGCACCATCATCTTCTTCGAGTACTCCTTTTTCATTTAAGAAATTCATTAAATCGGGTATATATTTATAACTATCTTTTTCTCCATACCAATAATCAAAATCTACTCCAAGAAATTTGTATAGTCTTTTAATATCATCAAGACTTACTTTATGCATTACTTTAAAATATGAATTATATAGTTCATTACCACTTTGTAACTCTTTTGTTATTTCACGGCATTTTTCTGCTATAGTGTCATCTGATTTACATAATGCACTGTACTTTGGATATATTTTTTGTAAAAGTTCAATATCAATATCTTCAGGTTTATATCCGCCATCCATAAGTCCAAGTATTACTTGTCCCATTTGAAGTCCTATATCACCTAAGTGAACATCACCTATTGTCTTATAACCTACTTCTTTTAAAATATTATAAATTGCTTGTCCAATAATAGCTGGTCTTAGATGTCCTACATGAAGTGGTTTTGCAATATTTGGACCACCGTAATCTATTACTACAACATCATTATTACCTGTTTTTTCAATACCAAAATTATTATTTTTATATTCAATTAAAACATTAGTAATAAATTCATCACTTAAAGTTATATTAATAAATCCTGGTATACAAAACTCTACTTTTTTGAAGTAATCTGAAAAGTTATCAATACTATTTATTTTATCCACTATTAAACTTCCTATTTCCATAGGATTTTTCTTTTCTTTTTTAGCTATTGCAAATACAGTATTAATTTGATAATCACATAATTCTTTTCTACTTGAAATACTAACTTTATTAAATTCAGTATAACCCAGTTCATTAAATGCATTTTCTAAAACTTTTTCTATTAATTCTATCATATTTATCAACCCTTTCAAAATAAAAATCCTATAAACTAAGGGTAAATAAATCTACGGTACCACCTTACTTCATAGGACTCTATGCACTTAAATTTATAACGGAATAATCCGGTCTTGCTATAAAGACGCGTTCATAAGATTTTTACTATTTGGTTCCCACTATCCCAAACTCACTAAAGTAAAAGGTTCTTATTACTATTTCTTTAATAATCACAAGAAATAAAACCTCTTAAATAATATCAAAAAGATTTAATAATGTCAAATAATACTACTATTCTGAATAATCACAAGTACTACATTTTAAACCACTTTTAGTTTCTAGTAATATATTATTGCATTCAGGGCACTTCTTATCTGTAGGCTTATCCCAAAAAGCAGTTTTACACTTAGGAAAATTATTACATCCGTAAAATACTTTCCCTCTTCTTGTCTTTCTTTCAATTATCTTACCATCACAATTAGGACAGTCACATACTATAATTTCTTTTTTCTCTTCCTTTTTTATATATTTACATTCAGGATAATTAGAACATGCTGTAAAAGCACCAAATTTTCCTTTTCTAATTACTAAAGGATTACCACATTCTGGACATTTTTCTCCAGTTTCTTCAGGTGGTTTTTTCTCCATATTATGAAATGCTTTTTGTACTAAATCTTCAAATGGTGTATAAAATTCTTGTAATACTTCATTCCATACTTTTTTCCCATCTGCTATTCTATCTAAATCATTTTCCATATTGCTAGTATATTCAACATTTATTATATTAGAGAAGTATTCTTGAAGCTTATCTGTTATTTCAATTCCCACTTCTGTAGGATAAAATTTTTTATCTTCAAGTTTTATATAGTTTCTTACTTTTAATGTATCAATAATACTAACATAAGTAGAAGGACGCCCTATTCCTAATTCTTCAAGCTCTTTAATTAGTTTTGCTTCAGTATATCTAGGTTTAGGTTTAGTAAAATGCTTTTCATCAATTATATCATTACTTTCAATAGTATTACCAAGTTTATCACTTAAATCAGGAAGTATCTTATCTTCGCTTGATTCATATTCACTATATAGTTTTAAGTAACCATCAAATGTAATAATACTACCTGTAGTTTTAAATAGATAATCATTATTATCTAAAGTAATAGTAGTAGTTTTAGCCTTAGCATCCTTCATTAGTGATGATAAAGCTCTCACATATATTAATTTATAAAGTTTATACTCATCAGGAGTAAGATACTTTTTCATTTCCTCTGGAGTTCTATTAATATCCGTAGGTCTAATACCTTCGTGAGCATCTTGAACATTTTCAGTTTTTTTACTTTGCTTTACGTAACCAACATATTCTTTACCATAATTTTTATCTATAAAAGCATAACAACTTTTTATAAAATCATCAGAAAGTCTAATAGAATCAGTTCTCATATAAGTAATTAAACCTACTCTATCACTACCTATATCTATACCTTCATATAATTTTTGAGCAATACTCATTGTCTTTTTACCAGAAAAGCCAATTCTAGTAGAAGCAGTTTGCTGAAGTGTTGAAGTAGTAAATGGTGCTTTAGCTTTCTTATTTTTATCTTTTGTTTCAATATCTTTAATAGTAAAAGTACTACTTAAAGCTTCCATTATTTTATTTTTTTCTTCTTCACTTTTTATTTCAATATCTTTATCTTTATATGCAAAAAGATTAGATTCAAACTCATCAAAAACACCAGTAATAGTATAGTACTCTTCTGGGATAAAAGCCTCTATTTCACGTTCACGATCTACTATTAATTTTAAGGCAACAGATTGTACCCTACCTGCACTTTTACCTCCTGTTTTACTTTGCATTAATTTAGATAGTCTAAAGCCTATAATACGATCAAGTATTCTTCTTGTTTCTTGTGATTTAACTAAATTATCATCAATTTTTCTAGGATGTTTAAAAGATTCAAGTACTTTATCTTTTGTAATTTCATTAAATACTACTCTATCATAGTCAGAATCAGAAAGTCCCATAGCATCTTTAAGGTGCCAACTAATTGCTTCCCCCTCACGGTCGGGATCTGATGCAAGATAGATAAAGTCGGCTTCTTTACCAAGTTTTTTTAACTCGGTAATAGTACTTTTTTTACCCTTAATCGGAGCATAACTAGGTTTAAAACCATTATCCACATCTACACCAAAACCATATTTTCCTGTAGTAGTAAGATCCCTTATATGTCCTTTAGAAGATACAACTTTGTAATCTTTACCTAAATATTTTTCAATTGTTTTACTCTTAGAAGGAGATTCCACAATAACTAAGTTCTTCATTTTTTCACTTCCTAAAAATAATTTATACAATATAATTAATCATATGTCAAGAAAAAGAAAAAAAAGAAAAAATATTAAAGTAAAGTATTATATTTTTTCTTTTTTTATCTTGTTCTTTTCTCAGTAAAATATCTTGCTATTTTATTATATCTCATAGCATTATCATCTAAACCTGCATAAATATTACTATTTATACCAACAGAATCTAAACTATTATAAGTTATAATGCTATCCTTATATTCTTCTAAAATATTATATATTTCTTCAATATTACCTTCTTGCTCTAAAATATATAATTTTTGTTCTAGCGCAGTAAGTAATATATCTTGTGCATTAGCTAAAAAGTTTTGTTCTTTTATATTATAATCAAAACTATTATAAGTATTATACTTAGTTCTATCAACATCATTTAAAGTATTAACTGTAAAATTGTTTTCTATATTTCTAAACAAAGCATATGTTTCATCATATGAAATTCCCAACTTATTTAATTCAAATTCTAAAGGAAAAATACCATCTCCTCTAAAAAATGATTCATACATTACATCTTTTCCTAAAATAAGCATTAATTGCTTAGCTAATTGTACCTCTTTAAAATAAGAAACAAACCTACCTGAATACTTATTACCCTTAAACTTTTCAGAAGAAATAAACTCTGTTAAGCCCTCGGTAAGTCCCCTATTTTCTAATGATGAATCATCATTGTCTTTACAATAATAATCAAAACCAATAAAAAACTCTTTTTCTTTCTTATAAGATGATGCCATATGTATAAGTTCATGTAAAAACTCAGCACCATAATCTTGTTCTAAATAATCTATATTAACCTCATCTAAATACTTTGCCCTTTTAAAAGCATCAACTATAAATTTTTTTGATATATGAAGAGTATTGTCATATACATCAAAATAACTATATGAATCATCTTCTATATCCTTATTACTAATATGAGAAAGGTTATTATCCAAATTAAATTCTATTTTAACTGTTTCTAAATTGTTATAAAAAATCTTTTTGCAACCATCTGGTATTATACCTTCTAGCCATTTTAAATAAGGAAATATACTTTGTTTTTTTTCATCACTAATATTTTTATTCCTTGCAATAATACTATCTATTTTTTTATAATATCTAGTACCTTTATTACTATTTAAAATGCTAGTAATCATATTATGCTCATCATCTGTAAGACTAATTAATTCATTATTTATTTCTTTATAAATCTTTGTACTTTTATTTTCATATTTAAATACATATTTTATATCATTTATTACTATATAACTATTATTCATTACACACCTCTTATATAATCAAACAATTTCTTTTTTAATATTATTTATTAAATCATTAACACTATCATTTAAAAAACTATATTTAAAAGCCTTAATTCCAAGACTTTTAGCAATATCAACATTTATAATTCTATCATCAATATACAAGCATTCTTTAGAATTTAATTTATATTTTTCTAAAAGTATTTTAAATATTATCTTATCTTCTTTCATAGTTTTATATTCATAAGATACTACCCAACCATCAATATATTTAAATAAATCCAAGCTTTTATAATAAGAAATAGCTTCTTTATTATTATCAGATAATATGTATATATTATAATTATTATTCTTAAGTTCTTTAATTAAATATAATAATTCCTTATTATATTCTCTATATTTATAATAATTAAGTAAATAATCTTTATACTTTTCTTTTAAATTATTTGGAATATTAGAACTATTCAATTTCTCTATTAAAGTCATATTTCCTAAATCTAAATCTTTAAAATCAGAGAAATATTCCTTTTTTATTATTTTATAATCACTGCTACTTATATTTAAAGAATTAAGTACACTATAAGCATGTCCTTTTAAAAGAACATCATTCATATCAAATATTATATTTTTTATCAAATATATCACCACAATTTAATAATATTTTTGTAATATACTAGAATATATCATTAAAGTAAAAAAATAATTTTAGCTTTAGAATTTTTTCTATGTAATCCTTTATTAATCAGATTTAAAGATCTATTACCATGAAGAATATGTCATTTTATAAAATTAATATATTCTTGTTTTAACTATTCTGAAATAAAAACTATAAATTATCAATTATTATAACTAAATAATAACATATAAAAAGTAAAATAGCTATAATCAATAAACTAATTTACTTAATTTAACACTTGCCCTTTTAGAAATAATACTAGCGAGTTCTTCTGTTGGATGAAGACCATCTATAGTCATATTTAAATACTCATCAGGATGCGAAAGTTTATCACCATCAATTACATATAAAAACTCTTTGTACTTATCCTGACCTCCTACTTTTTTTAACGTATTTCTATATGTTTTAAGACTTAATCCAGTAGCATTTTTCACCATTTCTTGGTTTTTACCATTTTTAAATCTATACATTGGAGTAAAAATAATAATTTTCGCATTTTTATTATCATCATGAATTTTATTAATAATTAAGTTTAAAGCTCCACTTGATTCATCTTTATTTATACTATTATAATTTCCAACCGGAATACTCATGTCATAGTCATTGATACCTGCTGCTATTAAAACTACATCAAACTCTTTAAAATCTAAATCCTCATTTTCTATTATTCGATGGTATAAAGTATTATTACTATCTTTTCTATAAGCAAGAGTTGCTCCACTTACTGATTTATTGACCGGATATTTAGTATCAAGTAAAAAACATGTTTTTTCTAAAAACTTACCAGATCCTGCTTGAATACTATCACCTTCGATAAAAACCCTTTTACTAGAAAAATCATATTTTTTAGGAAACTCATCAATATAATAATTTTTATTAATAATTATTTTTTCCTTATAAACACCTAAACTAAAAATATTAAATATTATTCCAAGTAATATTAAAATTATAAATAATAAAAAAACTATAATTATATTTTTCTTCATAAATCCCCCATATAGAAAAAATAGGCAACAACCTATTTATTTTTAATAGCATTTAGTAAATTAACTTTAAACATATCTTTTTCTCTATTAGTTTGTGAAATCATAACTCCTTTATACGTACCAAGTTCACTTCTATGTCCTTCTTCAAGTATAGAATCAGGAGTAATATTTGTAAGAAGTACTACTCTTTCATTAAGATATACCATGTAATGTAAAGTAAGTTCCCCATGAACCTTAGCAAATAATGAATCTGTTGGAAGTTTAAGTTCATATGTTTCAGTATTATTAGGCTTATCCTTAGAAACTAATTTACCAATAAAATTACCATCTCTAATACTAGGATAATATTCAAAAGTAAGTTTCTTATATGCAAGCATATTATACTTTCTAACTGAACGTTCTTTTTTTCTAAATTCATTTTCATTTACATATTCAAAGTGGTAATGCAACCTTTTATTTTCCATTTTAATTCCCCCTATTTATCAACGATTAATAAATACACTTACTAACCTAGAGTATTTAATCTACCCTTCCTTAATAAGTGATAACATTATAACAAATTAATAGAAAAATGTCAAGTATATGTAAAATAAATTTTTCAAAACAAAAAGAATGAATTAAAAACATTCACTCTAAATCATTACTAATTAAAGAAATCTATTAAATTTTATTCATCTTTTAAAGCGTAAAGTATTAAAAATACAAAATATACTAATGTAAAAATAGCAGATAATGATATTAGAATAAGTCTAATTGAAATAAATAAACTCCATGAAGCAGTACCAACAAATCTAGGAAAAGACAAATCCAAAAAGTATTGTATAACTGTTATAATTATAAATGATATAAACAAATATATAGAATACGTTATATATTTAATAAATTCTTTTTCATTAGTATTTATTTTTTTCATACAACCACCTACTCTATTTTAAATATAAAATATTTATTTTTAAAAGGCAATAGATTTAGTTTTATTTTATATGTATTTACAATAAAATTACAATTAATGACAAAGAACCAAAAAAAGATGAATAACCCTAAACAAGGTTTCCATCTTTTAATTACTATTTGTTATAACTATAATTACAATTTAATAATTACTTTCTGTTAATAATATCTAATGGATTAATTTTATACTTATAGCAAACAAAGTATCCACCACCTATAAGTAGAACTATTCCAGAAATTATAGTTATCAATGCTATATTACTATCAGTATTTGGTAAACTTACATCTTTTTGTTTTACCTTAGCAACCTTAGCAGGTTCAAATGAAACTTCGATAATTTTATCCTCTTTCATATTATTAAACTTAGGAATTTTTAAATCTGTTAAGCCAGCTTTTATTTTATATTCCTTTTTATTAATTGTCACTTTTTTAATAACATAACCTGTATCAGCTCTCATAATTACTTGGTTTTGTTCATCATTTCCATATTCAACAATTTCATCACCAATAATTACTCCACCTTCAGTTAATGCTTTTGTTATGATATTTACTTTTATTCTTTGATATACATAAACATATTCAGTAGTACCTTCTTTAATCTTAACTAATTCAGATTCAGGTTTTTTAATCAAAATATAACCTTTAATATCTTTAGCAAATAAACTAACATCTTTTCCGACTAAACCAGTATTTGTTTCTTTAGATTCTATTTCTTTATTATTTTCATCAACATATTTAACTATAACTGTTCCAGGTATTTCTACATCAGTTATCTTTTCATTAGTTACTTTACTTTCATTATTATCTAATTTTATAGTACCACTAACTTCATTAACTAATTTTTCATTTCCAACAAGATTAGCATAAGATATTTTAATATTTTTTGTTATAGAAATAGGACTATCACTATTAGAATTGTAATTATCAAACTCTTGAGTCCAAGTAATAGTATTACTACTTTCGTTATAAACTCCACCATCAAAATCAGATTTATCTTTATTTATTTTTGCAGGAAGCTTGTCAATTATAGTAACAACTGCATTACCCTTATAATCAGTAAGTTTAGCATTATAAGTTATAGTATAATTTGCAATATCATTACTTGACTTTAACTTATCAGTACCAGTTTTTTCAATCTTATCATCGATTTTACTGTCTTTTTTTACATAATAATATATTACTTCAATTGTATCTTTATCAACTACACCAGATTTATCACCACTTATTGAATCAAAATTGTAGTTTTCTATATCCAAACTTTCAGTAGCATAAGGATCACCATATTTATATCCTTTAGCAGTTGATTCATGTAATTCCTTATTTGTTCCTTTTTCTAAATACTTAGTAATTACTTGAGCAGCTTTTTGCTTATAGTAATATATTACCTCAATAGTATCTTTACTTGCAGTGCCAGAGGCAGGATCTCCTGCAGTACTATCATATTCATAATTAGGAATATCTTTTTTAGAAGTTGTATAACTATCATTATATTTTAATTCCTTAGTTTCATCTTCTGCAACCTTAGTTGTTGTACCTTTTATATAATGGTGAACAATAAGATTAGCAATATTAGATTTATAATAATATACAACTACTGTTTCATCTTGATTTATCGTACCAGAAGTATTATCGGTGCTTTTAACAAATGTATAACCCTCAATATCCTTCTTTTCTGTATTATATGGATCACCATAATTTCCTTCTAATTGAGCTTCATCTGCAAGTTCTTTATTAGTACCATCTTCTAAGTATCTTACTATAACCTTACCTACTTTTAAAATTGGATTTTCTAAAGTTTTTAAATCATGACTTCTATTACCTATTGTTACATTAGCATTATTATTAACTTTATTTATATAGCCAGGAACAACTTTAACTTCATATGTAATTTTACCAGATGCTCCTTTTTCTAATGTAGTATTCCACTTAATTGTAGTAGTACCATCACTATTTTTAGTAACACTAGTAGGCTTAAGAGAATAACTACTATCACTATCAATAAATTCAAGTCCAGTACTTAATATATCTGTAACAACAACATTAGCACTATTATTTTTATCTCCATTAGCATAATTAATTTCATATTTAATTTTATCGCCTTCAGAAACTGGTGAACCTTCACTACCAGCTTCTGTATCTTCAGCATAACTTTTATTTGCAGTATCCTCAATTGGAGCAGTTGGAGCTTTATATATCTCAACAGTATTAGTATTTCTATTAACACCATTAATCTTAGTACTTCCAGAATTAGGAATTATAAAATTACCTGCACTATCTTTTTTATAACCTTTTGCAGCAAAATCATAATTTGCTTTAATCTTAGCAGGAATTACAAGTTCATAAGTTTCACCATAGAATGCTTCAGATTTAAGTGCTGCAGCAGTAGCAGTAGCTTTTACTGTATTTCCTGAAACACTAATAGTAAAGTATTTTCCACTTCCAGATACAACTGCACCTCCATCTTGGCGAATAACTTTTACTGTACTTGCAGTAATACCACTCATGTCAATTGCATCATTTAATTTATCTTCTATAATAAATGATGTATGATGATAATTATTAGTATCTTGTAGAGGCACTTTTTGTTTTACTCTGTATTCAAACTTAGTAGACTCTGTAACATTTTTCACATTTACAGACTTAGTTGGATTAGGTGGAGTAACAGGTTTTACAGGTTTATAATCATGTGTTATACCACCATATGCTTTACCTGTAGCAGCTCTATAGAAAGTATATATTCTTTCAATTGATGAACCAGAAAATGTTTCAGTAAACGCATAATTTGAATTTGTAGCAGTTTGATCCTTGTTTTCTTTAGCGTAAACATAAGTCCACTGTGTACATGAACTAGTTTGAAATGAAGCAAGTTTTAATTTATTATTCTTTTTACTACTTACATACTTAGTTGTTGGTATAGCCACACCTTTTGAAGTTTTTGCTATATTAGCGACTCCTTGTTGAACATCAACATCCCAATAAGTTGTATTACCTTTTACTGTAACAGCAGCACCACTACAATCTCCTTTAGATTTATGAAAACTCCATTTTACTTTAACCCAATTTGCACCCATTACTTCAATACCAGGCCTTCCAATAATTGAATTATCTTTTAATTTACCTGAATTAAAAGCAATAATAGGTGTAAGTTTTTTATAGCCATTATAACCACTCTTACTAAAACCAGTAACCTCACCTTTAACATCGATATAATTATCGTTATAAAAACCAATTTTAGCATAACAAACTGAATAACCATTTTTTAATTCAGATGCACTTACATTAGCGTCACTTATTGCCTTGTAAGTTAAAGCTTTTGTACTAGTTTCTTTGGAGTTAGCCCAAGCCTTAAGAATACTACTTTTTTTAGAAGCAGTCATAGCATTCTTATAAGTTACTTTTGTATTTGCTTTAACTCGCCCAAAACCAAAATGATAAGCAGCTGGTATAGCAGTTTCTTGTACTCCTTTAACACTTCCTAAATTTGTCCCAGTTTTCTTATGCATAGCTTTAATTGAATCAACTACACTTAGAGCTT